>NZ_CP019980.1:0-65000 GCF_002982115.1 Lysinibacillus sphaericus
CTTTTCTTCTATTTACGTAAATGACTTGTTTGCTTTAGCATATGACTTATGCGACTGACAATTGATTCAATTGCGTCTGGATTTTTTAATAAATCATAATCATTAATATCTAAACGTAGGACAGGGCATGAATTAAAATTATTTATCCAATTTTCGTAACGCTCATGCATTTCAATCCAATAATCATTCGGTGTTTGCTGCTCCATCTCACGACCACGCTCTTGAATACGTCCAATGACATCATCAATCGGCCCCTCTAAATAAACTAATAAATCTGGGTGCGGGAAATACGGTGTCATCACCATCGCATCAAATAAATTACGATACGTTTCATAATCAGTTGGACTCATTGTTCCTTTATCATAATGCATTTTGGCAAAAATCCCTGTATCTTCATAAATAGAACGATCTTGCACAAAGCCCCCACCATATTCGAAAATACGCTTCTGCTCTTTAAAACGCTCTGCTAGAAAATAGACTTGTAAATGGAAGCTCCATTTTTCAAAGTCATCATAAAACTTATCTAAGTATGGATTGGTATCTACTTTTTCAAATGATGTACGGAAATTTAACGCTTGTGCTAGCGCCTTTGTCATCGTTGATTTTCCTACACCTACTGTTCCGGCAATTGTAATAACAGTTTGTGGTGGAATATCATATTTCTCTCTCAAATTCATTGTTGCAAGCTCCTTTGTTGTAACGTATCTTCGATTGTTTTTAATACATATTGTAAATCTTGTGGGTTTTTTACAAAATCAAGTTGATCTCCATTAAATCGGATTACAGGTATTTCGGGATGTAGCTGCTCAAAGTGCTCTGTAAAAGTATGATAGTCTGCTACTAACTGCTCCATATATTCACGTGAAATCATTTTCTCAAATTCACGCCCCCGTTTAGCAATGCGTTTCATTAACGTATCAACACTAGCATGTAAATAAACAACGACATTAGGCACAGGCATATCTTTTGTTAAAATTTGATAGATTTCTTCATACTTTTCGTACTCGGCAGGTGGCAATGTACGCTTTGCAAAAATTAAATTTTTAAAAATATGATAGTCCGATACAACTGATGTCTTTTGTGCTAAACGTAACTTCTTTATATCTGTTAATTGTTTATAGCGATTACACAGGAAGAACATTTCCGTTTGGAAACTCCATTCCTCTATATTTTCATAAAACTTATTAAAAACGGATTTCGTCTACAATTTCTTTTAATAGATGGTAATTAAATGTCGCCGCTACCTCTTTTGCCAATGAAGTTTTGCCTACACCAATCGGACCTTCTACTGCAACAAATGGAACCGTCACTAGAAGTTCCTCCTTTATATTTAGGATTCTATAAGTCAATTATGCCACTATTTTAAGGCTATATTGTATGAAACTAAAATGAATCAGTGCTTTTCATTGTATCATAGTGAGAAAATGAAAAACAGAATCAACATGTATCTCAATTTTTAACATTATTTGACCTGCCCAGTTGATAGATATCAAACAAACTTATAGCTCCATGCAACAAAAAAGACCCACCTTAGTGGGCCTAACTTTAGCCAGCAAATACTGCGTAAATTTCCGCTAGGTGGACGCTTTCCTCTCTCCACAAGTAACGTCCATTCTACGCAGGCGTTTTAGTAAAAATCTACTTAGAGAATTGTTTGAGAATTGTTTGAGTGACTGGCACTATAATTTGCACTATAATTTTGCTCGTTGTAAACGTAAGGCATTTAACACGACGGACACTGAGCTGAATGCCATAGCTGCACCCGCTACCCACGGTGCAAGAAGGCCCATAGCTGCAATTGGAATCCCTAATGTATTATATGCAAATGCCCAAAATAGATTTTGCTTAATATTGCGCATTGTTTTACGACTCATAATAATGGCATCCGCAATGCTAGTTAAATCACCACGAATAAGCGTAATATCAGCAGCCTCCATTGCCACATCTGTACCAGTTCCTATGGCCATCCCAATATTGGCAGTTGCTAATGCTGGTGCATCATTAATGCCATCACCAACCATCGCTACGTTTTTGCCTGTAGCTTGCAGTTTTTTCACTTCATCCGCTTTTCCTTCTGGAAGTACTTCTGCGATAACATGGTTAACCCCAACTTCCTGACCGATTGCTTGCGCAGTCCGTTCGTTATCACCCGTCATCATAATGACTGTAATACCCATATCCTGTAAACGACGAATGGCTTCTTTTGACGTATCTTTTACCGTATCTGCAACAGCAACAAGGCCAGCATATTGACCGTTTATAGCAGCCAACATAGCGGTTTTACCGTTTTCCTCTAATGTCTCCATTGTCGGCAATATATGCTGAATATCTATATCATATTGTTGCATTAATTTACGTGTCCCGATTACCACACCTTGACCCGAAACGGTTGCTTGCACGCCGTAACCTGGAATGGCCTCAAAAAATTGAACATCGCCAAGTGTGATACTTCGCTCTTCAATTCCTTGCACAATGGCTTGTGCTAGCGGATGTTCGGATTGTTTCTCTGCTGCCCCAATCAATGAAAGAAAGGATGCTTCTTCTTGCCCCGTTGCTAGTACAACGTCTGTTAATATCGGTTTGCCGTGTGTTACGGTTCCTGTTTTATCGACAACAACTTGTATCAATGCGTTGCGTTTGTTCTAAATGCTCGCCCCCTTTAAACAAAATCCCAAATTCAGCGGCGCGACCAGAACCTGCCATAATAGAGTCGGTGTCGCTAAGCCTAGCGCACAAGGACAAGCAATAACAAGAACCGCAATTAACACTTCTAGTGCAGGTGTAAATTCACCAGGTTTTACCCATAAAATCCAAACAGGAATGTCACAATCGCAATACCAACAACAATCGGCACGAATATACCCCGAAATTTGGTCTGCTAAACGTTGTATGGGAGCTTTGAACCTTGTGCATCTTCTACAACTTTAATAATTTGAGCAAGTGCTGTGTCTCGACCAACTTTGGTTGCTAACATTTTCACAAAGCCATTTTTATTAATGGTTGAACCGTATAATACATCTCCTTGTTTTTTATCTACCGGAAGACTTTCCCCTGTTTAGCATTGATTCATCAACGGCTGTTGTACCTTCTACTACTTCACCATCTACAGGAATTTTTTCACCTGGTTTAACTAATAAAATATCACCAATCACAACTTCTTCTAATGGGACTTCTTTTTCTACTCCATCTCGCACAACTATCGCAGATTTTGCTTGCAGACCCATTAGCTTTTTAATCGCTTCTGATGAACGCCCTTTTGCCTTTGCTTCGAATAATTTACCTAAAAGAATTAACGTAATTAAAACGGCACTCGTTTCAAAGTATAGATGCGGTCCATGATGTGAATTAACTGTAACAATGGCTTGATAAACGCTGTAAAAATAAGCTGCTGAAGTCCCCATAACGACAAGGACATCCATATTAGCACTGCCATTACGTAAAGCTTTATATGCACCTACATAAAATTGTTTCCCAATAATAAATTGAACTGGTGTAGCTAACACTAATTGCACCCAAGGATTCATTAAAAAATCGGGGACATATAAAAACGATGTCAATGAAAAGTGAGCAACCATCGTCCACAGTAATGGTAGCGAAAGAATAGCTGAAAAAAGAAATTTTGTTGCTGTTGTTTTATTGCCTTTTCTCGATAATCTTCAGTTGCTCGCTCATCCGCTTTTTGATGAGCACCATATCCCAGCTTCTCAACCTTACCGATAATATCCGATACAGAAACCTCTGTTGGATTAAATTCGATGGATGCTTTTTCAAGTGCCAAGTTTACAGTTGCTGTTGAAACACCTGAAAGCTTATTTAAACCTTTCTCAATACGAGTGGCACATGCAGCACACGTCATACCTGTAATATCAAGTTCCGCTTTCTGTTTTACGACGCCATAGCCTAACGCTTCGATTTTCTTTTCAAAGTCTACTTCACTCAATATTGCTGGATCATATTTTATAGAGGATTTTTCAAGCGCTAAGTTTACGGTTGCTTGCTCGACACCCTCCATTTTTTTCAAGCCTTTCTCAATACGCGTAGCACACGCTGCGCAAGTCATGCCAGTAATTTGTAGGTTCGTTTCCTTCAATTCAGAACGCATTAACTTCCCACCTCTTTCTATACCATATAGGGGTATATAAATTTGAAAATAATAGAGTGCCTTGTGAGCACCCTATTGATCTATTCTACCTCGTAGCCTTGATCGTCAATCGTTTCTTTAATTTGCGCAAGTGATACTTGGGCATCGTCAAATGCGACATCTACCAAACCATCTGCTAAATTTACTGTTACTTGTTCTACACCCGCTAATGCGCCGACACTTTTTTCCACTGCATTGACACAATGTCCACATGACATTCCTTGTACGTTTAATGTTACATTTTGCATAAATATCTCTCCTTTAAATTTAATGTACATGCTATATAAGAGTAACTACCCGTAAAATTATTTTTTCATTAATTTTTGAATGGTCACGACTAACTCATCTAGAACCGCTTCATCGCCTTCAGATAGGCGATCTACGACACAGCCTTTTAAATGACCTTCTAATAAAATTTTCGCTACGCTATTCAAAGCTGATTGCGTGGCAGACAGTTGCGTGATGATATCATCACAGTAAACGTCTTTTTCAATCATTCCCTTAATACCTCGGATTTGACCTTCTACTCGATTTAAGCGAGTCGTTAAATCCTTTTTCACGCGCTCAGGGTGATGACTTTTTCGACACGATGCAGTTTCCTCTGTATGACAAGCATCCTCTTTCACTGTGTCCTCCAAATTCTTCACCTCCTATTTGCTAATATCATACTATACCCACGAAGGGTATGTAAATAGGCGTTTTATTTTTTTATAATTAATGGTGATCGTGATGAACTGGCTCACTCTTAAGATTACATAAAATTGATTCATCATGGCGGTTCGCTGCGGTTTCCAATTGAATCGTTATATGCTTTATGCCCTTATGTTCAAGATTATGTTCAATTTCACGTAAAATATGCTCGCTTTCTCCAATGTTTAGCTGGTCATCGGACAACTGCATGACAGGACAATGCATTTGTTCCGCTAGTTATCGTCCAAATATGAAGATCATGAATACTTTGCACACCTTCAGTTTGCTCCATTATTTGAATGATTTCCTGAACGTCGACATTTTGAAGGTGTTCCTTCCATAAGAACATGGATAGCAGACTTTGTCACAAAATATCCACTACGTAGTACTAATAATGCAACAATAACACTGGCAAGTGGATCGGCCCAGCCCCAGCCGGAAAAACATAATGACTAAAGCAGCAATGATGGCACCGACAGAGCCAAGCATATCACTAAGAACATGTAAAAATGCACCACGCATGTTTAAATTGTCTTCCGTATCTCCACCCCGCATCATAATCCAAGCCACTACTATATTAATTAACAAACCAATTACACTAATAATCAGCATACCTGTTGTTGCTACTTCTGGTGGATTTGCAAAACGCTCAAATGGCTTCATAGAAAATAAATAACGCAATTAAAATTAATGTTACACCATTTAACACTGCAGCTAATATTTCAAACCTTTTATAACCATATGTTTTACTAAAGCTAGCTGCTTTTTCTCCAAAAATAAAAGCAAGAAGTGCAATGGCTAAAGAAATTGAGTCACTTAACATATGGCCAGCATCCGATAAAAGTGCCAAAACTATTTGTTAAGAACCCACCAATTGCTTCAATCACCATATAACTCGTAATGATGATAAAGGATAGTAAAAGCACCTTTTTATTTGCACCATGTGTATGATCATGACCGTGATCGTGATTATGCCCCATCGTTTTCCCCTCCAAATATTAATTCATACAATTAGTTGTGCGTAGCGTGTTCAATTGCTTGCTTCAATAAATTCATAATGTGGTCATCATCTTTTGAATAATATAAGCTTGTTCCTTCCCTCCTGAATTTTTACTAATCGTAAATTTTTTAAAAATCGTAATTGATGGGATACCGTTGACTGACTTAAGTCTAATATTTCAGCAATGTCGTTAACCGAATGCTCATCTGAACATAATAAATTTAAAATCCGTATTCTTGTTGGATCACTCAATGCTTTAAACGTTTGAGAAACAACAAATAACGTTCCTCATCTAAGTGCTTGCCATTACCGGTTTCTATTTCGCCCTGTTTAACTTGTTCATCCATTTTCCGTTCCTCCTATAGTTTATTTATATATGAGCATGTGTTCATATATAAATATATAGGGTTATTTTAGAAATGTCAATTCAAAGCAAAATACAAAACGCCACCCGCATGATACACTACTCTGTAAGGAGAGATTCTAGTGGATATTTTTGAAAAAGACCGCATATTTATGAACCAAGCTTTAGAGGAAGCAAAAAAAGCTGCTTTGCTTGGTGAGGTACCAATAGGGGCCGTTCTTGTATATGAAGGAGAAATTATTGCGCGCGCGCATAATCTACGTGAAACAACTCAAAAATGCAACTACGCATGCCGAATTAATGGTGATTCAAGAAGCATGTAAAAAACTTGGTAGTTGGCGTCTTGAACAAACAACACTTTATGTCACACTGGAACCTTGCCCTATGTGTGCAGGGGCTATTTTGCAGTCGCGAGTGCCACGTGTTGTATACGGCGCACGGGACATAAAAGCTGGCTGTGTCGATTCACTCTATCATTTATTAAATGATGCGCGCTTCAACCATGACTGTGATGTAACGGAAGGTATATTAGCTGAAGAATGCGGACAAATTTTAACCGATTTTTTTAGAGCATTACGCGAACGAAAAAAAGCTGAGAAAAAAGCACGGAAAATGGCAGAATCTAGTGAGCCACAATAAGTGGTATTTACGAGAGCATTTGCTGTCAACATGAAAAAGGTACCCCCAAATTTAGGTGGGTACCTTTTTCTATTCTCTAATAATAGGGGTAAATCAGGAAAGTAGACCGAAATTATCCTTTTATCCGAAACTTTTCCACGTTTCATTCGTATTAGATATAGAATAAATAAAACATCATGGGAGAGAGAACAATTGAAAAAATGGATGAAGAAATCAATTGCTTTAGTAGCGTCAGCTTCACTAATGGTTCCTGCTGCTTCTGCCTATGCTACAGCACCAGAAAAAACAGCACAGCACACAGAAGTAGAGAAAAGTCTTATAGCTAGCAATAAGGAAAAAGCATTAAAGTATGTAAAAAATGATAAGGAATGGATTAGTAAAGATACCATTATCGTCAAGCATACAGGTCTTGCTAAGAACGCACATAAAAACATTGGCTCCAAAGTAATACGATCTATTCCATCACTAGGATATGATGTAATCCAACTGAAAAAGGGAATTTCTTTAGAAAAAGCAGTTTCTTATTATGCAAAGCAAGACGGCGTTAAAAGTGTATCCCCAAGCTACGTTTATCATTCCTTCGCTAACGGAGCAGATCCAAAGAAAAAAGATATGTATCATTTAAACTTACTTCAAATGGATAAGGCACTAGAGTTAGCAGGTAATCATGAAGTAAAAGTAGCGGTTATCGATTCTGGTGTGGATTTTAAACACCCTGATTAAAATCTCAAGTACTTCCACCGTATAATGCCGCAGCACCAGCCAATACCACTTATACTGGTGACCACGGAACACATGTAGCGGGTATTATTGGCGCTGCAAAAGATAATAATGTAGGAGGACATGGGATTAATCCAAATGCTAAGCTTCTTCCAATTGATGTATTCAACGGAGAAGAAGGTGCCAATGATTTCGTCATTGCACAAGGTATTCTTTACGCCATTGAACAGGGCGCTGATGTTATTAACATGAGTCTTGGTGGTTATGGAGAATCTCCATTAATGAAAGACGCTGTTAAGCAAGCGATAGATAAAGGAATTACGATTGTAGCAGCAGCAGGAAACGAATCGACAGATGAATATTCTTTCCCTGCTTCTTACGAAGGTGTCATTAGCGTAGGTTCTACAAATGATATCAACAAACTATCAAGCTATTCAAACTATGGTCCATCGGTTGACGTGGTAGCACCAGGTGAGGAAATATACAGTACCGTTCACGACGAGAAAAAGGGATCATCCTTTGTCAAATTTAGTGGGACATCAATGGCAGCTCCCGTTGTAGCAGGTGTTGCCTCCCTACTAAAATCAAAACATCCAAATTTAAAGCCTCATGAAGTAGAAGCTATTCTCGAAATGACCGCAAATAATCTAGGTGAGAAAGGCTATGATCTTACATATGGACATGGTCTTATCAACCCGGTGAAAGCATTACAGTTTAATGTCAATAATCTTCCGAAAGAGTATTCAGAAACAACGGAAGAACGTATTAAAAACGCCAAAGTTCTTGCAAAGAATACATTGAATTCAGAAAAAGGTGAATTCAAACAACCAAACGAAAAAAAATGGTACAAGGTTGATTTAGATGCAAATGAATATGCTCAACTGACATTAAAGGGTGCAAACAAATACGATTATGCACTTGAATTGTATTTCTACCCTACAGATAGCAAAGAGGAAGTCGACCCAATCCATGTCAATGATGTGCGTGTAGGAAAGCAAGAGGGATACCTATACAAAGCAGATCAAAAAGGAACACTGCTTGTTGGGGTTAAAGATTATAATGGCAGCTATAACTTAAATGGTGAGTCGAATTATGTATTCACTGCTCAAACAACGAAGGATTTACCAGTTGATTCATTAGAGATGGACAAAAAGGAGAACATTCAACAGTTCCCATTCAGTACAAAAGGGAAAAACTATACCCTGCTTTCTAAAGATCAACAAAGCGACCAAGATTATTTCACATTTTCAGTAAAAGAACCAACAACGCTGCGATTTGATTTGTCTGGTATTCCAGGTGTTACAGCCTCTATGGAACTTTATCTAAAGGAAGAATTAGATGCTGTACCAGCAGAAAACGTTAATGATGAGGAAATGTATGAGGCCTATCCAATTCAAACAAGCTATAGCGCAGATAAAGGCGACGGTGTAAACCTTATTGTTGACGCTATTCCTGGGACAGAATATGTATTAAACGTATCCAATCAAGGCAGTAGTGCTTTTTCACTTGATATGTTCTTTAGCGGCGGCATTGAAAATGAAGAAACGATAAGTGAATCCATCATCCCTTATACATTAAAGGGTGAAGTCGTTACCCTTCCTGAAGATGAAGACGGGTTACCGTTAAATGAGGAAATGCCAGAAGGTAATGTAGAAAATGAGCTTTTACCTTTAACTCAATATCAAACAAAAAAAGACAATCAAATAAATAATTTATTCAATATGTTTATGGATCCTGGTGCTATGGGTAATCCGGAAGACATAGCTCTAATTATGGAGCAAGCCGTTCCTTTTGACATTGGTCAAGATAAAAAAGCTTACTTCCAAACAGAATTTGATGAAGATTACTTCTTATTAAAGCCCGAAGAAGATGCCGTATATGGTTTCCAAGTTAAAAAGGCATGAATCAAATTCCAGCTGGAACTATTTTTGAATATGATGAGGAAACAAACGAATTATTAGCAGTTTCTTCATTAAGTAATGATATGGGGATACTAAGTTTACTTCTTGGCTCAACTAGTAATGCCAATGATGCAAAAGCAGTCGCATTGAAAAAGGACAAAACTTATGTTGTAAAGGTAATGAATCAAGGTGCTCGCTCGGCTGAACCATATACTCTTAAAACAAGTAAATTAGCAGCTATCCCATCAGATTATAAAAGTGATAATAACACAACAATAAATGCTCAAGCGGTGCAACCTGGTACAATCTATAAAGATCATATCATTTATCAAGATGATATTGATTACTACTACTATAAACAACGCGGTCAAGATGAAATCATGAGCCTTCTTGTTTCTTCTGTACCTATGACAAATGAACAGCTAAATCAATTACCTAAAGAGCTTCAAAATGCCTTTAAATTTTCAGGTTCTATAATTGAAGATACAAATGGCAACATGGAAATTGATCCAAAAGAATTGGAAACCGAAATTCAATTTGGACAAGGCAATAACATTTTTGAACTATTACTCGGTATTATTGGCACAACTGATGTTAATACCTCTTTTAAAGCGAAAAAGAATCATGGTTATTTTATTATTATTAACGGTATGAACCTTGAACAAGTATCGATTCATCCATATACTTTAAGCATGTATAAACACAATCAAGTCGATGAAGATAAGGATTCCGAATTAATCAATGGTATACCAACAAAGCCATCTAAGCTTACGAAAAAAGATAACAAATGGGTTGCTTCGCAATATTTAAATGCCGGTGTTCCGTTTGGCGATAAAGACTACTTTGAATTAAATATTGATAGCAAACGCGATGTATTCTTCTCTCTACAAACAGAAAAAGCACTGGATGGTGTTATCCGTATCATTGATGCAAAAGGAAAAACAGTAGGAACTTTTGATCTTTACGGAACTGAAGATCCGGAAGTAGGTACAGTTGAATTAGACAAAGGAACTTACTATATTGAAGTAAGTGAATTAAACGGCAAAGCTAGTACTCAACCATATACACTTGAAGTACAATAGGGTATAAATCACCTAAACATAGTCACTTCTGTTGTCTGATTTAGAACTAAAACAAAAGAGAAAAAGTGTTAGATTGACTGTAGTCAATCTAACACTTTTTTGCTATGCCGTTGTTGTCTGCAACGGCGGTGCTTTCCGCTACCAACAACTAGTGAACAGTTCTAATTTTTTAGTAGTTGCAAAAGCATGAATAGCTAAATCTATATAGTTTGGAGAATTTAATTACTTCGGTGCAATGACTTTTTTGCCGCCCATATAAGGAACTAATACCTCTGGAATAGCTACGCTTCCGTCGGCTTGCTGATAGTTTTCAAGGATGGCAGCCACTGTTCGACCAATAGCAAGACCTGAACCATTTAATGTGTGTACGTATTCTGGTTTAGCATTTGGCTCACGGCGGAAGCGGATATTGGCACGACGCGCTTGGAAATCCTCAAAGTTTGAGCAAGAAGAAATTTCACGGTACATATTTTGTGCTGGAATCCATACTTCTAAATCATATTTTTTGGCAGCAGTGAAGCCTAAATCAGCTGTACACATTTTTAATTTACGATAAGGTAAACCTAATAATTGTAATACTTTTTCAGCGTGACCTGTTAATAATTCTAGCTGTTCATAAGATTCCTCTGGTTTTACAAAACGGACTAATTCCACTTTATTAAATTGGTGCTGACGAATTAAGCCACGTGTATCGCGACCGGCAGAGCCCGCTTCTGAGCGGAAGCAAGCGCTATACGCTGCAAAGCCTTGTGGTAAAACTTCAATAGGTAGAATTTCATCACGATAGAAATTCGTAACAGGTACTTCTGCTGTTGGAATCATAAAGTAATCTGTATCATCTAGTTTAAATACATCTTCTTCAAATTTAGGTAGCTGACCTGTACCCGTTAAGCTATCTCGATTAACAATAACAGGTGGTAGCATTTCTTCATAACCATGCTCTTCTGCATGTAAATCCATCATAAAGCTCATTAATGCACGTTCTAAACGAGCACCTAAGCCACGATAGAATAAGAAACGACTGCCCGCTACTTTTGCTCCACGTTCAAAATCTACAATTTGTAAATCTGTTGCGATATCCCAGTGTGCTTTAATATCAAAATCAAAAGTTGGTACTTCGCCCCACGTATATTCCACTACATTGTCGTCTTCCGTAGTACCGACTGGCACAGATTCATGTGGCACGTTTGGTAAGCGCATCATCATATCTTTAAAACGGTCTTCTACTTCATTGAGTTGTGTATCTAGCTCTTTAATTTCATCGCCAACTTGACGCATACGTGCGATGACTTCATCAGCATTTTCTTTATTACGTTTCATAACAGAAATTTGTTCAGATACTTTATTTCGTTCTGCTTTCAGTTCTTCTGCTTTCGCGATTAATTCGCGACGTTTTGTATCTAAAGCTTCAAAATCATCTAAGTTTCCTAAATCTTCATTGCGTGTTAATAGCATTTCTTTAATTTCCGCGAAGTTATCACGGACGCGTTTAATATCTAACATCCTTCATACCTCCAGTAGTAGATTCATAAATGATGGGAATTTATAGATAAGATAGAACACAAAAAAGCCCTCATCCCATGAAAGGGACGAGAGCTACCCGCGTTGCCACCCTAATTGACCAGACAGATTGCCTAGTCCACTTATCTCATAACGGCATTTCAGCCGGCGACAGCCTACTTCATTCACTTCGACTGCGCAACTCCAGGACGGATTCACAAGTGCTTTTATCAGCTTCCACCACCCGCTGACTCTCTAAAAAAAACGTGCTTGCTACTACTTCCCATCATCGTGTTCAATTATTTAAATTTTATCCATACTGTACTATATGAAACGACATTTTGCAAGTCACACCATGGTCGTCACAAAATATTTGACAATGCGCAAATCTGTCGTTAGTTCAGGATGAAATGAACAGCCAAGTAAATGACCATCTCGCGCTAGCACAATTTTTCCGTCATGCTCCGCTAGCACTTCAACACCTTCCCCAACTGACACAATATGCGGTGCGCGTATAAAGACAGCTGGTATTGCTTCGCCAATCGCTTGGATATTTAAATTCACTTCAAAGCTATCTACTTGACGTCCATATGAATTTCGAGCAACGACAACATCCATTACAGCTAAATGTGGATCATGGTCAACTACTTCTTTTGCCAATAATATCAATCCAGCACACGTGCCGAATATTGGTACGCCTTTTTGCGCAAGTGAACGAATGGGCCCCAATAGTTCATAGCGATCAAGTAACTTGCGCATTGTTGTACTTTCTCCACCTGGTAATATAAGTCCATCAAGCCCTTCTAATTGCTCCTTATGCTTGACTAAAACCGTTTGACAACCAAGTGTCTCTAACATTCGTACATGCTCTCTAACAGCACCCTGTAATGCTAATACACCGACTCTCTTCATATTACCAGCCTCGTTCTTGCATACGTTCACTTTGACTAAGTTGTGCAATATCAATACCTTTCATCGGCACACCCAGCTCTTTTGAAATTTCTGCAATCAATTTATAATCTTTATAATGCGTCGTTGCTTCTACAATGGCACGTGCAAATTTCTCAGGATTTTCCGATTTAAAAATACCAGAGCCCACAAATACTCCATCAGCACCTAACTCCATCATTAATGCTGCGTCTGCTGGTGTCGCTACACCGCCTGCGGCAAAGTTTACAACTGGTAATCGACCAAGCTTTTTAATTTCTCGTAATAATTCAAATGGCGCACCAAGCAATTTTGCCTCAGTCATTAACTCATCCTCAGTCATCCCGACAACTTTTCGTACTTGGGCATTGACCTTACGAATATGGCGTACAGCCTCTACAATATTCCCTGTACCTGGCTCACCTTTCGTCCGTAGCATAGATGCCCCTTCACCGATACGACGAGCCGCTTCTCCTAAATCACGACAGCCGCATACAAATGGCACTGTATAGTCACTTTTCAATAAATGATATTCCTCATCCGCTGGCGTTAACACTTCACTCTCATCAATATAATCAACGCCCATTGCCTCTAACACGCGAGCTTCAACGATATGACCAATACGTGCTTTCGCCATAACAGGAATTGTGACAGCCGCCATAACCTCCTCTACAATACGAGGATCTGCCATGCGTGCCACTCCTCCTGCCTTTCGTATATCTGAAGGCACTCGCTCTAATGCCATCACAGCCACAGCACCCGCTGCTTCAGCAATTTTCGCCTGCTCCGCATTAATGACATCCATAATCACGCCACCCTTTTGCATTTCCGCCATCCCACGTTTTACTAATTCTGTTCCTGTTTGCTTCATTCTTTTCTACCTCCACCTTTGTGATGAAATTTAGTATAATAGAAATTGACCATATCAAAATATTCAGTTTATAAAATAATTATAAGGTCAGGTGAAAAATCGAACATGGATATGCTTTTATTTCAGCTTGAAAAAAACGGTGGAAAACCGCTATATGATCAGCTTTATAGCGGTATTAAAGAAGCGATTATTACAAAGAAAATTACGGTCGGAGAAAAATTACCTTCGAAGCGAAAATTGGCAGATTTTTTAAATATTTCTCAAACAACAATCGAAATTGCCTATGCCCAATTACTTGCAGAGGGTTATATAATATCAAAATCTCGGGTCGGTTATTTTGTAGAGGATATTGATGAGCTCCCCTATATACAGCAAGACACATCTATGCTGCTAAAAGAGCAACCTCGGAAAAAAACATATGCCATTGATTTTAACCCTGGTTCCATAGATATTGATGCCTTCCCATTTCAAACATGGCGAAAATATGCAAAAGAACTTTTTGATGATACCTCCAAAGAATTATTATTGACTGGAGAACCTCAAGGAGAATTAGCGTTACGTACAGAGATTGCAAATTACTTATATCAATCGCGCGGCGTTATTTGCAGCCCAGAGCAAATTGTCATTGGTTCAGGTACAGAACAACTGCTCCCGATGATTTTGCGTCTTTTCAGCGAAGACACTTGCTTTGCACTCGAAAACCCTGGTTATCCGACCGTGCATCGGATGTTTTTACAACACAAACGACAGGTTTGTCCAATTGCAGTAGATGATGAAGGTATCCTTATTCATCAACTAGAAAAAACAACTGCTAATGTCGTTTATATCACGCCGTCGCATCAATTCCCTACTGGCGCTGTATTGTCTGCCACAAGGCGCGCACAAGCTTTAAATTGGGCAGCTCAAAGTCCATCACGATATATCATTGAAGATGATTATGATTCGGAATTTCGTTATACTGGAAAACCAATTCCCGCGCTACAAGCTTTAGATCGCAATGATAAAGTCATCTATATGAGTACATTTACCAAATCATTAATGCCTTCCTTGCGAGTCGCCTATTTTGTACTACCACCTAAGCTACTTGCTACTTATAATGATGTATTTAATTATTATTCATCTACAGTACCAAGGTTCGATCAGCACATTGTAGCCAATTTTATGCGAGATGGACATTTTTCAAAACATTTAAATCGTATGCGAAAAGTATATCGAAAAAAGCATGAGAAGCTCACGACGATATTAGAAAATTATTCTAATCAAATAAAAATCACTGGGGAGCAGGCAGGTATGCATATCTTGCTCAATGTTCAACATGAACTATCCGAGCAACAATTACAGCACAGTGCCAATGATGCAGGTATCGGTATCTATCCATTATCCGCTTATCGTCTTGATGAAAATACGGCCACACAAGCTCAATTTTTACTCGGCTTTGGCGGCATTCCTGTACACGAGATTGAATCTTCCATTGAGAAGTTAATGAATTGTTGGGCAATACAAACGAAACAACCATCTCCGTCACGATTCAAGTGACAAGATGGTTGTGCTTTTTTTAATTTTCTTTTAGTTGAATGTTATAATGCTTAAACCATGTATCAATTTGCCCCAAATAGGCTAACAGTTGTGGTCCTGCCATTAATTGTCCATACCAAGGTTCTTTAAATGAACTTCCTCCAGAGTCAATTAGCTCCACTAGTTTTTGTCGTTCAAAAAATTCATGAAGAACTGAATGTTTATCGTTCATAATTTCTGTTAACCATCGTTGAACACCTGCTGTATAAACTGGATGATAGGTTTTTGGATAAGGATTTTTTTTTCGATATAGTACTTCCTCTGGTAATAAATGTGACATCGCCTTGCGAAGCAAACCTTTTTCCATACCGTCTAAATTTTTCATTTCCCAAGGAATATTCCATGCGTATTCCACAAGCCGATGATCTGCAAATGGCACGCGCACCTCAAGACTCGCGCCCATACTCATCCGATCTTTTCGTTCTAGCAATGTTTGCATAAACCATACCGTGTTTAAATAAAACATTTCACGATGTTGAGCTGCGTCTGTACTTTCCCCTTCTAAATAAGGTACTTCACCAATCGTTTGTTCATAAACATGCTGCGCGTAATTTTCAACAGCTAACTTTGTACGCCATTCCTCGCGTAACATAGCTGTTCTTTCGGGTAATGAACGAATCCAAGGGAAACCAGTCGCTCTTTCTTTGAACCATGGATAACCACCGAATATTTCATCGGCACATTCCCCTGATAAAGCAACCGTAAAATCTTTTTTTATTTCTCGGCAAAACCATAGTAAGGATGAGTCAACATCAGCCATACCAGGTGCATCTCTTACAAAGACAGCTTCTTTCAACAAGTCAATTAACTGTTGTTGGCTAATTTGCTCCGCATGATGTGTTGTATCAAACGAGTCTTTCATTTTTTGTATCCAATAGGTATCCGTTGAATTTTGAAAAGCATGCGGATTAAAGAAACGTTCATTGTCCTCATAGTCGATAGAGTATGTGTGGAGTTTACCTTTCTTTTGTTGTTGAAAGCTGTTTGCCGCAATTCCAGTAATAATACTGGAATCAAGCCCTCCAGAAAGGAATGTACAAATTGGTACATCTGATACTAGCTGACGCTCAATAGCATCGGTTAGTAAATACCGTACATGGTCAATCGTTTCTTCTAATGATTCTTCATGTTTTTTACTTTTAAGTTGCCAGTATTGCCATATACGTAATCCTTCTTTTGAATACCGCATTGCGTATCCTGGTCGTAGCTCATGAATATTATGGAACAGCGACTTTCCGGGCGGTTTAGATGGTCCTACAGCCATGATTGTCGCAAGCCCTTCCCTATTAACAATTGGTTGGACTGCTGGATGTGCAAATAATGCCTTGACCTCCGAAGCAAATAGTAATCCTTCTTGTTGCTCAGTGTAATACAGAGGCTTTACACCTAGACGATCTCGACACAGAAAGAGCGATGCCGTTTGTTCATCCCACACACCAAATGCAAAAATGCCATTTAGATAGTTCACACACTGTTCTTTCCACTCAATATACGCAGTTAATAATACTTCTGTATCTGACTGGGTTGTAAAGTCGTGTCCTCTTGTTTGCAGTTCTTTTCGCAATTCTTTGGTATTATACAGTTCGCCATTATATGTAATGACATATGTTACGCCATCATGTTTTTTCACCATTGGTTGCTTGCCACCTATTAAGTCAATGACCGCTAACCGACGGTGGCCAAATGCGATATGTTCATTACACCAAATATTTTCATCATCTGGTCCCCGTTTACTTAATGTTTGCGCCATTAACTTCACAATGCTCTCGCTTGTTCGTAAATCATTTTTAAAACTAGCCCACCCGGTAATTCCACACATTTAGCCACATCCTTTCGCCTATTAGCGTATGCACATTGACTGTAAAACGTGAAAAAAAGAACACGCTATGTTTTTTCAAACATAAACGTGTTCTTACTAGTTAGTTTTTAAAATAATCCACCAACAAAATCAGTAATGCCGCCCCATAAGTTTCCGAAGAAGTTACCGATACCTTGGAAGAATAGAGAAATACCGCTAGCACGTTCTACAGACGCTGTTGTCACGACATCAGATGTAAACTCCTTACCATCAATAAAGCCGTAATCTTTGCCTTCTGTGCGCTCTATAACGACCTTCCCTACTACTGTATCTTTCTTAACTTTAGCTTCAAGGCTTTTTTTATCTAAAACTAATTTAGGTTGATATAAATCCTTTTCAGAAGATTTCACCATAAATGAAATTGGTTCTTTCACAGCAATGGCTACTTTGTCTTCTTGCCCTTTAGTTACTTTCACAGTCTTTTGGTCTTTAAACTTATAGTTTGCTGGAATAATTTCATGTTTTGTAAATTGTGTGAAGCCATAATTAAATAACTTAGCCGTAGCATCAAAACGTGCTTTATAAGAGCCTTCTCCTTTTGCATCGACAGCTTTCATTACGACTGCGATTAAGCGTGTCCCATTGCGTTCTGCAGTACCAGTGAAGCAATGCCCTGCAAAGTTAGTAGTACCTGTTTTTAGGCCATCTACGCCTTCATATTGGAATACTAGACCTGGTAACATAAAGTTCCAGTTTGACATTTCAATCGCGTCATCTGTTCCTTCACGGAATATCTTTTTTGTTATTTTAGATGTCTCTAAAACCTTTGGATGATCTTTTAATAAATGATAGGCTAATTTTGCTACAGATTTAGCAGGCATTACATTCTCATCTTCTGGACCAGTACCTGATGGGTGCATACCAAATAAATCAGCATTGTTAAGACCTGAAGCATTTACAAACTTATAGCCTTCAAGGCCAAGCTCTTCTGCCTTTTTGTTCATTAGTTTTAAAAACTCAGTTTCAGTACCAGCAATTGTTTCTGCAATTGCCACTGTAGCTGCATTAGCAGAGTAGATAGCCATTGCTTCATATAGTTCACGAATTGTATATGATCCGTCTCTTCGTAACGGTACATTACTTAATGCACGGTTTTGAGACATACGATACGTATAATCCGTCACATGATATTCCTGATCCCATTTCACCGTACCTGCATCAATTGCGTCCAGTAGTAGGTACTCCGTCATCATCTTCGTCATACTAGCGATACCTAGTGAAGTATCTGCATTTTGTTCATATAAAATTTTTCCTGAATCTGCGTCTATTAAAATCGCAGCATCAACCGTCAGCCCTAAATCTGTTTCTGCATTTGCTTTTGCAGGAACACCTGCAAATATACTAAATAATAGAACAGGAATTAGGAGCAAACGTAATACGGTGTTCGTTGTTTTTTTCACCTTTATTGCCCTCCAAAAAATAATCTTGTCCTCGACATTTTAACATAGATATCCTAGTAGGTGCGCAATCTATCTCATAAAAAATGCCCTCGTATCATCTTTGTAGACGATACGAGAGCATAAAAGTTGCTTGAAATATATTACATTGAATAGTTCGGTGATTCTTTTGTAATTTGAACATCATGCGGGTGTGATTCACGAAGACCTGCACCTGTCATGCGGACAAACTGAGCGTTGTCACGTAAATATTCAAGGTTAGGCGCACCACAATAACCCATACCTGCTCGAATACCACCAATCAATTGATAAACTGTATCTGCTAGAGGACCTTTATAAGGAAGTCGACCTTCAATTCCCTCTGGTACTAGTTTTTTTGCATCTTCTTGGAAATAGCGATCTTTTGAACCTTTTTCCATTGCGCCAATAGATCCCATACCACGGTAAACTTTGAAGCGACGACCTTGGAAAATTTCAGTATCTCCTGGAGATTCAGAAGTACCTGCAAGAAGTGAGCCAAGCATTACGATATTACCGCCTGCTGCAAGAGCTTTTACGATGTCTCCAGAGTATTTAATACCACCATCTGCAATAATTGTTTTACCTAATTCACGCGCTACTGTAGCACAATCATAAATGGCTGTAATTTGAGGTACACCTACACCTGCAACAACTCGTGTTGTACAAATTGATCCTGGTCCAATACCAACCTTCACTACATCTGCACCAGCTTCAAATAATGCACGCGCTCCCTCTCCAGTTGCCACGTTACCAGCAATAATTTCTAATTCTGGGTATGCTTCGCGGATAGAGCGAATTGTTTGTAGTACACCCTCTGAGTGACCGTGAGCTGTATCGATTACTACGATATCCACCTGTGCTTCGACAAGCTTCTCAATGCGAATCATTGTATCTTTAGATACACCTACAGCTGCTCCTACTAATAAACGACCATGTACATCTTTTGCAGCATTCGGGAACTCAATTACTTTTTCGATATCCTTAATTGTAATTAAACCAGTTAACTTACCTTCTTCATCTACAATAGGAAGTTTTTCGATTTTATATTGTTGAAGAATCTTTTCCGCATCCTCTAAAGTCGTTCCAACAGGAGCCGTAATCAAATCTTCTTTTGTCATTACATCTTCAATTTTTAAAGAGTAGTCAGAAATAAAACGTAAATCACGATTTGTAATAATTCCTACTAGCTTTTGGTTTTCCATACTATCCACAATTGGTACACCTGAAATTCGGTATTTACCCATTAAATGTTCAGCATCAAAAACTTGGTGAGTCGGAGTTAAGAAGAATGGGTTTGTAATAACACCATTTTCAGAACGTTTTACTTTTTCAACTTGTTCCGCTTGCTCATCTATGCCCATATTTTTATGGATAATACCGATACCACCTTGACGTGCCATAGCAATAGCCATCTTAGATTCTGTAACTGTATCCATACCTGCACTGACCATTGGAATATTTAATTTAATCTTTGGTGTAAGTTGAACTGATAAATCAACATCTTTCGGTAGTACTTCTGAATGAGCTGGTACTAATAATACATCATCAAAAGTTAAACCTTCTTTGGCAAATTTAGATTCCCACATTTTCGTAACTTCCTCCTATAGTTAAAAGAATATTAATTGTAAGATTAACAACGTGTCATGCTACTGTCAAGAAACTTATAAAAGAAAGACAATTCAGATTTTTTAGTTTGTCCAAACTTATACCTAATTATTCATTTTTAAAACCATTTTTCTATATTTAATGCTGAAATATCTCTTTTTAAAATATTTTTCTGTTAAACAATCAGCTACCAAGAAAAAATTAAACATCCAAACATTATTGATAGAATTAATAGTTAGCATAATTATTTTCACTTATTTTTTCACACAATTTGAAAAAATAATAGCACTAATGGACTCATAAGAACGCTTACAATTTTATTGAAATCGTTTTCGAAAGCTAAAAATAGACAAAAAACAGCCAGCAATATGCTGACTGCTTTGTGTGCCTAGCGACGTCCTACTCTCACAGGGGGAAGCCCCCAACTACCATCGGCGCTAAAGAGCTTAACTTCCGTGTTCGGTATGGGAACGGGTGTGACCTCTTTGCCATCATCACTAGACAGTATTTAATTGAAAGATTGTTCTTTCAAAACTGGATAAACGGTTCATTGAATGTTTCAAACTTTTGGTTAAGTCCTCGATCGATTAGTATTCGTCAGCTCCATGTGTCACCACACTTCCACCTCGAACCTATCTACCTCATCGTCTTTGAGGGATCTTACTTACTTGCGTAATGGGAAATCTCATCTTGAGGGGGGCTTCATGCTTAGATGCTTTCAGCACTTATCCCGTCCACACATAGCTACCCAGCGATGCCTTTGGCAAGACAACTGGTACACCAGCGGTGTGTCCATCCCGGTCCTCTCGTACTAAGGACAGCTCCTCTCAAATTTCCTACGCCCACGACGGATAGGGACCGAACTGTCTCACGACGTTCTGAACCCAGCTCGCGTACCGCTTTAATGGGCGAACAGCCCAACCCTTGGGACCGACTACAGCCCCAGGATGCGATGAGCCGACATCGAGGTGCCAAACCTCCCCGTCGATGTGGACTCTTGGGGGAGATAAGCCTGTTATCCCCGGGGTAGCTTTTATCCGTTGAGCGATGGCCCTTCCATGCGGAACCACCGGATCACTAAGCCCGTCTTTCGACCCTGCTCGACTTGTAGGTCTCGCAGTCAAGCTCCCTTGTGCCTTTACACTCTACGAATGATTTCCAACCATTCTGAGGGAACCTTTGGGCGCCTCCGTTACCTTTTAGGAGGCGACCGCCCCAGTCAAACTGTCCGCCTGACACTGTCTCCTGCCCCGCTAAGGGGCATGGGTTAGAATTTCAATACAACCAGGGTAGTATCCCACCGACGCCTCCTTCGAAGCTGGCGCTCCGAGATCTCTGGCTCCTACCTATCCTGTACAAGTTGTACCAAAATTCAATATCAGGCTACAGTAAAGCTCCACGGGGTCTTTCCGTCCTGTCGCGGGTAACCTGCATCTTCACAGGTACTATAATTTCACCGAGTCTCTCGTTGAGACAGTGCCCAGATCGTTACGCCTTTCGTGCGGGTCGGAACTTACCCGACAAGGAATTTCGCTACCTTAGGACCGTTATAGTTACGGCCGCCGTTTACTGGGGCTTCAATTCGCAGCTTCGCTTGCGCTAACCACTCCTCTTAACCTTCCAGCACCGGGCAGGCGTCAGCCCCTATACGTCACCTTACGGTTTTGCAGAGACCTGTGTTTTTGCTAAACAGTCGCCTGGGCCTATTCACTGCGGCTCTCATGCGCTTGCACGCTCAAGAGCACCCCTTCTCCCGAAGTTACGGGGTCATTTTGCCGAGTTCCTTAACGAGAGTTCTCTCGCACACCTTAGGATTCTCTCCTCGACTACCTGTGTCGGTTTGCGGTACGGGCACCTCTCACCTCGATAGAGGCTTTTCTTGGCAGTGTGAAATCAGGAACTTCGTCCATACGGACTCGCCATCACAGCTCAACGTTACAGTGTGCGGATTTGCCTACACACACGCCTTACTGCTTGGACGCGCACAACCAACGGCGCGCTTACCCTATCCTACTGCGTCCCCCCATTTCTCAAACGGTGAGGAGGTGGTACAGGAATATCAACCTGTTGTCCATCGCCTACGCCTATCGGCCTCGGCTTAGGTCCCGACTAACCCTGAGCGGACGAGCCTTCCTCAGGAAACCTTAGTCATACGGTGGACGGGATTCTCACCCGTCTTTCGCTACTCATACCGGCATTCTCACTTCTAAGCGCTCCACCAGTCCTTCCGGTCTGACTTCAACGCACTTAGAACGCTCTCCTACCACTGACATCGTAGATGTCAATCCACAGCTTCGGTGAATCGTTTAGCCCCGATACATTTTCGGCGCAGCGTCACTCGACCAGTGAGCTATTACGCACTCTTTAAATGATGGCTGCTTCTAAGCCAACATCCTGGTTGTCTGTGCAACGCCACATCCTTTTCCACTTAACGATTACTTTGGGACCTTAGCTGGTGGTCTGGGCTGTTTCCCTTTTGACTACGGATCTTATCACTCGCAGTCTGACTCCCGTGTATAAATATCTGGCATTCGGAGTTTGTCTGAATTCGGTAAACCGGGATGGCCCCCTAGTCCAAACAGTGCTCTACCTCCAGTATTCTCATCACGAGGCTAGCCCTAAAGCTATTTCGGAGAGAACCAGCTATCTCCAAGTTCGATTGGAATTTCTCCGCTACCCACACCTCATCCCCGCACTTTTCAACGTGCGTGGGTTCGGGCCTCCAGTAAGTGTTACCTCACCTTCACCCTGGACATGGGTAGATCACCTGGTTTCGGGTCTACGACCACGTACTAATTCGCCCTATTCAGACTCGCTTTCGCTGCGGCTCCGCCTTCTAAAGCTTAACCTCGCACGTAATCGTAACTCGCCGGTTCATTCTACAAAAGGCACGCTATCACCCATTAACGGGCTCTAACTACTTGTAGGCACACGGTTTCAGGATCTCTTTCACTCCCCTTCCGGGGTGCTTTTCACCTTTCCCTCACGGTACTGGTTCACTATCGGTCACTAGGTAGTATTTAGCCTTGGGAGATGGTCCTCCCGGATTCCGACGGAATTTCACGTGTTCCGCCGTACTCAGGATCCACTCTGGAGGGAACGAACTTTCGACTACAGGGCTTTTACCTGCTCTGGCGGACCTTTCCAAGTCGCTTCATCTAACTCATTCCTTTGTAACTCCGTATAGAGTGTCCTACAACCCCAAGAGGCAAGCCTCTTGGTTTGGGCTCTTCCCGTTTCGCTCGCCGCTACTCAGGGAATCGATTTTTCTTTCTCTTCCTCCAGGTACTTAGATGTTTCAGTTCCCTGGGTCTGCCTTCAAGACGCTATGTATTCACGTCAAGATACTACGCGATTAAACGTAGTGGGTTCCCCCATTCGGAAATCTCCGGATCAAAGCTCACTTACAGCTCCCCGAAGCATATCGGTGTTAGTGCCGTCCTTCTTCGGCTCCTAGTGCCAAGGCATTCGCCGTGCGCCCTTAATAACTTAACCTAGTTATTAAGCCTATAAAAAACTTAAAAAATAAATGTGTTTGTTACAATTTCAATGTCGTTTTATCCAGTTTTCAAAGAACAAATTTTGAAGTGTTTCATTCAGAAGAATGAACCTTCAAAACTGAACGCAAAACGTAATCTTACAAACCCAAGGTTTGTATTCCGAAAATATCCTTAGAAAGGAGGTGATCCAGCCGCACCTTCCGATACGGCTACCTTGTTACGACTTCACCCCAATCATCTATCCCACCTTCGGCGGCTGGCTCCAAAAGGTTACCTCACCGACTTCGGGTGTTACAAACTCTCGTGGTGTGACGGGCGGTGTGTACAAGGCCCGGGAACGTATTCACCGCGGCATGCTGATCCGCGATTACTAGCGATTCCGGCTTCATGTAGGCGAGTTGCAGCCTACAATCCGAACTGAGAACGACTTTATCGGATTAGCTCCCTCTCGCGAGTTGGCAACCGTTTGTATCGTCCATTGTAGCACGTGTGTAGCCCAGGTCATAAGGGGCATGATGATTTGACGTCATCCCCACCTTCCTCCGGTTTGTCACCGGCAGTCACCTTAGAGTGCCCAACTAAATGATGGCAACTAAGATCAAGGGTTGCGCTCGTTGCGGGACTTAACCCAACATCTCACGACACGAGCTGACGACAACCATGCACCACCTGTCACCGTTGTCCCCGAAGGGAAAACCATATCTCTACAGTGGTCAACGGGATGTCAAGACCTGGTAAGGTTCTTCGCGTTGCTTCGAATTAAACCACATGCTCCACCGCTTGTGCGGGCCCCCGTCAATTCCTTTGAGTTTCAGTCTTGCGACCGTACTCCCCAGGCGGAGTGCTTAATGCGTTAGCTGCAGCACTAAGGGGCGGAAACCCCCTAACACTTAGCACTCATCGTTTACGGCGTGGACTACCAGGGTATCTAATCCTGTTTGCTCCCCACGCTTTCGCGCCTCAGTGTCAGTTACAGACCAGATAGTCGCCTTCGCCACTGGTGTTCCTCCAAATCTCTACGCATTTCACCGCTACACTTGGAATTCCACTATCCTCTTCTGCACTCAAGTCTCCCAGTTTCCAATGACCCTCCACGGTTGAGCCGTGGGCTTTCACATCAGACTTAAGAAACCACCTGCGCGCGCTTTACGCCCAATAATTCCGGACAACGCTTGCCACCTACGTATTACCGCGGCTGCTGGCACGTAGTTAGCCGTGGCTTTCTAATAAGGTACCGTCAAGGTACAGCCAGTTACTACTGTACTTGTTCTTCCCTTACAACAGAGTTTTACGAACCGAAATCCTTCTTCACTCACGCGGCGTTGCTCCATCAGGCTTTCGCCCATTGTGGAAGATTCCCTACTGCTGCCTCCCGTAGGAGTCTGGGCCGTGTCTCAGTCCCAGTGTGGCCGATCACCCTCTCAGGTCGGCTACGCATCGTTGCCTTGGTGAGCCGTTACCTCACCAACTAGCTAATGCGCCGCGGGCCCATCCTATAGCGACAGCCGAAACCGTCTTTCAGTATTGTCCCATGAGGGACAAGAGATTATTCGGTATTAGCCCCGGTTTCCCGGAGTTATCCCAAACTATAGGGTAGGTTGCCCACGTGTTACTCACCCGTCCGCCGCTAACGTCAAAGGAGCAAGCTCCTTCTCTGTTCGCTCGACTTGCATGTATTAGGCACGCCGCCAGCGTTCGTCCTGAGCCAGGATCAAACTCTCCATAAAAGAAATTTGATTAGCTCAAATTGTTTTGCTGGCATCAATTTTGATGTCCAAAATTTTGTTTCGTTCACTAACGAAGTTAGCTAGTAAAAACTATATTGATTACGTTTTGCTTGTTCAGTTTTCAAGGTTCATTTTGTCGCCGCTTGTTTCAGCAACTCTTATATAATACCATCTTTTCAAATCGATGTCAACAATTTATTTTAAATTGTTTTTTGTTTTATACAAGTTGTTTCAGTTGTTATCTTAACGACTCTTATTACTATATCACAATATTTATAGTTTGCAAGCCTTTTATAAAAATAATATTAAAAAAGTGATTCCTAGTACACCTGGAATGCCCAACAATGCAATTGTGAAAACGGAAAACAGGTTAATTGGTACATTATAACCGCTATAACCAACACCTAAATGAATAATGAATAATAATAAAAATGCAAATGCAAATCGGAACCAAAATACTGATAGTCCTTCTAATACTTTACCCAATTTAATGTGTCTTCCTACTATATAAAGAAAAAGAAGCGCTACAGGAACACAAATACTCACAATTACAGTCCACGGCATATGCTTGCCCCCTTCGATCATAATTATGTAATTTTATGATTCCTATAGCACGTCTATAACTCTACAATCATTATTTTATTAGTACTCGTCGAATTCTAGCTTCTTTAAATAAATAAAAATGAATACTCTCTGCTGCTTTTCGCTGAGCAATAACTTCTAAATCATAATCATTTAATAATTCTTCAATCAATTTTGCTTGTTGTAAATCTTCTTTTGTTTGTTTAATGAGATTAACAAGCTTTTCGTCAAATTCTCTTTTTAGCTTTCCTTTATTGCGGAAGAACATTTCAATCCCTCACTCATAACTCTCGGCGGCCTTCCATTGCCTTCGATAACGTTACTTCATCAGCATATTCTAAATCTCCACCTACTGGTAATCCATGCGCAATGCGTGTTGTGCGGATGCCAGATGGTTTAACAAGACGAGAGATATACATAGCCGTCGCTTCACCTTCAATAGTAGAATTGGTTGCTAAAATAAGCTCCTGCACCGTTTCATCTTGTAAGCGTACTAACAGTGAGGCTACATTAATATCCTCTGGGCCGATACCATCCATTGGTGAAATAGCCCCCTGTAACACATGGTACTTACCATGGTAATCACGCATTTTTTCCATTGCAATAACGTCCTTTGTATCTTGTACAACGCAAATTACTGAGGCATCGCGTTGTTTATCGGTACAAATATGACATGGGTCTACATCGGTAATATTGCCACAAACAGAGCAATAACTTAAATTACGTTTTGCATCTATTAAAGCTTTGGAAAAAGAAAGAACGTCATCTTCTTTCATTGTTAACACAAAAAACGCCAGTCGGGCTGCGGTTTTTGGCCCGATACCTGGCAATTTCATAAAACTATCGATTAATTTTGATATTGGTTCTGGGTAATACATATTGTTACCTCCTAGAATGGAAGGTTCATGCCTTGCGTAAATTTACCCATTGTTGCATTTGTTTTTTCTTCTACTTTTTTAAGTGCTTCATTCGTTGCAACAACAATTAAATCTTGTAACATTTCGATATCGTCAGGATCTACTACTGAAGTATCAAGATTCACTTCTACTACTTCACGTTGACCTGTAACTGTTACTTTCACCATACCGCCGCCAGCAACACCTTCAAATTGTTCAGCATTTAAAGCTTCTTGAGCTTCCATCATTTCTTTTTGCATTTTTTGCATTTTTTTCATCATGCCTTGCATATTTCCCATTCCACGCATAACCTATTCCTCCTAAGTAATCAGTCTTCAATAATTTCAATAAAATCCTTACCGAACAGCTTTTCCGCTTCCGTCACCAATGGATCTTGTGATGCCAGCGGTTGCGCATCATCGATAAAAGGTTCTTCTGGCATTTCTGCCGGTGGTGGTTCCAATAATTCAACATTCGGATCATCGTTAGCTAATGGTGCTTTCTTTTGATGTAATCCGTGATCACGAATGAACTCTTCACGCAACTTTAACCATGTTTCTTCTGGCGTACAAAGCATTTCATACATCGTGCCTGTTTGACCTGCAATAAGTTGTGTAAATTGTGCTTTTAGCATTTGATTATCAGCAACCATTTGACAATGAATATCATACTTGAATTTTAACACAAAAGCACTCGAAGATGCCGCAACAGGTTCAGCTTCTGCTAAAAGAGCTGATTGTGACTTTTGCAATTGATTTAACGCCTGCGCCCATACAGCCTTTACACGTTGCACATCTTGCTTTGTCGCATCCTTTAGCACTTCTTGAATACGACCAGTAGGCGCCTTATAACCATTTGGACTTTTTGCACGCGGACGTTGTTCTTTGGCAACCTGAGTAGCTTGTGACGGCGCACCATTTTGTATTTGTAAAGATAGTTGTTGCACCATTTGCTCAAGCGCAATGATTTTTTGCGCTAGTTCTGGGCTCATTACCGCCTCACTTGATGGGGCAGTTTGATTGACTACGCCACCCGAAAACTGTGTCATTTTTAGCAATGCTGTTTCCAAATAGATTTTCGTATGATGCGAGAAACGCATTTCTTGTTGTGTTTTCGCTAAAATGTCGATGTAGCCGTAAAGCATATCTGGTGCAAAGTCATGTGCCAATGCAAATACGCGCTCCTCAGGTGATACTAACTCTAATAGTTCAGCTAAATTCTCACTCGTTTGTAAAAGCAGTAAATCGCGGAAAAATGTAATTAAATCCTCCGATAAGCGCAACGGATCCTTCCCATCTGCGATTAGCTGCTCTAACAGCGCAAGCATTTGTGCCACATCTTTGACCTTTAAAGCTTCAGCTAAATCATAGAAAACATCCTGACTAATTGAGCCTGTGACTAGTAGTGCATCCTCTAGTTTCAACATTTCACCGCTAAAGGATACAACTTGGTCCAACAAGCTCAATGCATCACGCATACCGCCCGCAGCTGACTGCGCAATCACTTTTAGACCTTGTTCTTCAAACGGGAGTTCAATATCTTCTAGTACGACCTTCATGCGCTCGGTAATATCGTTAGTTGAAAGTCGCTTGAAGTCAAAACGTTGGCAACGTGAAATAATCGTTGCAGGTAATTTATGAGGTTCTGTTGTTGCTAAAATAAATACAGCGTGAGGTGGTGGTTCTTCTAGCGTTTTTAAAAGCGCATTGAAGGCACTTGTAGACAGCATATGCACTTCATCAATGATGTACACTTTAAACCTGCTACTAGCTGGAGCAAAACGTACCTTTTCAATAATGTCCCGTATTTCTTCAACACGTGAATTAGAAGCTGCATCAAATTCAATAACGTCTGGATGAGAACCATCTGTAATGCTTAAACAAGTTGCACACTCATTACAAGGTTCACTTGCTGGAGCATGCTCGCAGTTTAAAGCCTTAGCAAAAATTTTAGCTGTACTTGTTTTCCCTGTACCCCGAGGTCCAGAAAACAAGTAAGCATGAGTTGTTTTATTCGCTAGGAGAGCATTTTGCAGCGTTCTTTTGACATGCGCTTGACCTGACATTTCTCGGAATGATTGTGGTCTATACACACGATAAAATGCTTGATACGTCAATGATTTCCTCTCCCCTTCTTTTTCAATATTAATAAAACTATTATAGCATCGGCAGCCTTGTTTATAAAACCGTGTCCTATTTTATAATATAAAAAAACGCACTCGCCTACAGTAGACGAATGCGTTTAAATTGGCAATTTAATGCCGTGCACCTTTCTTCGACAGCCGCACATAAGCGTTACTCTTGTCGTTAGCTCAGATTAGGCAACCCCGCGGCACATGAATAAGACCACTTAATGCTGCTTCCTTCCGGACCTGACATGGTTCATGGGTATCCATTGCGCAGGACCCAATCGTCAACACTACGTGCAAAAGGCAGACCAAACAATACGGACAGCCTCGAAAAAGGAATTCAGTCTCGCTAGAGCGGATTGCGAGTTACAGGACACCGCTACCTTCCCACCTAGCACGGCAATAACTAGTATACTTTCAGTTTGTATAAATTGCAACGAATTGCACAAATTATTTAAGTACATTCTTAATTAATAAAAATTAATTTTTTAAAACCTACTATTTTTTCAAAAAGATGTTGACGTCAAAATAAAATCATGATAAATTAGTTCTTGTCGATAAGACATCGAAGCAATATAGTATGGAGGTATACCCAAGTCTGGCTGAAGGGATCGGTCTTGAAAACCGACAGGCGGGTAACACCGCGCGGGGGTTCGAATCCCTCTACCTCCTCCAGTTTTTTAAAATCCGACTACACGATGTAGCCGTTTTTTTTTGCTTAAAAAATTGTATGTCATACTTATTAAATACCACTTCCGATTAGGTTGTGGTATTTTTTTATTAGCTATCTTGCTCTTAAATACTTTAGGGAGGATATTTAATATGTATTCCAAAGCCTTTATTTCTCGTAGTTCCCTCACATGGATTATATCCATCGCTTTATTAACGGCTATCGGTAGTGAAATTAAAATCATCCCTTTCGCCAATACTTCTTTTCGCTTTGGTCTGGGGACAATTATATTCTTTTTATGCACCTTACTTAGACCGACACCTATTATATTAGCCGGTATTGTAACCAGCATTGTAACAACCACTTTACGAATCGCTATTAGTTACTATACGCATAATACATCTTTAATAGATGGTATTTATACTCACTTACCTGCTGGGACATTTTATTTATTGTTTGCAATATGCCTACAGCTTTTAAATATTCATCAATATCGTGAAAAGCCATTAAAGTTAGGATTACTAGTAGCCCTCAGTGAGGTCATTAGTAATTTAGCGGAACAATTGCTACGTTTCCTTGTCCAATCTTATACAATTTTATTTATTCATGACCTGCTCATCTTATTAGCCGTTGCCCTATTACGTAGTTTTTTTGTTGTTGGCATTTATAGCTCTATTGTTATTGCCGAGCAAAAAAAACGCGTGCAGGAAATGCTTACGATTGGTTCAGATTTATATGTAGAGACGCTCTATTTAAAAAAATCTATGAATCATATTGAAACGATTACTGCTAATGGGTTGGATTTGTATAGACAATTAAAAGCACAGGGCAATCGTTCAGAAAGTATACAAGCACTTCATATTGCCCAGGAAATTCATGAAGTCAAAAAAGATTCTCAGCGTATTTATGCGGGTATATCTAAAATTGTTGGGGACAAGAGCTTTGGCTCATTACGATTATCAGAATTATTACATTATATAGAAGACGGCAATCGCAAATACAGTGAGTTACTCGGTAAAGACATCCAGTTTAATATAAGTTTAGATACTGATTTTTTAACGAAAGAGCACATTGCCTTGCTGGCACTATTAAATAATTTAACTGCTAATGCCATTGAAGCAATAGAAAAGCAAGGTATCATATCTATTGATATTCAACAGCAGGAGGTTGATACTGTAATAACAGTAAGTGATGATGGAAAAGGCATCTCCGAAAGTGACCTTTCTATTATTTTTGAACCTGGCTATACGACGAAATACAATGTTGAAGGTGTAGCAGCTACAGGAATTGGATTATCACATGTCGCTGAATTAATTTCAAAATTAAATGGCTCCATTTCAGTTGAATCAAATAACTACAAAACGGTGTTTAAAATTATAATTCCTACGCAAACTATTCTAACGGGAGAGACTTAAATGAGGTATTTTATTGTAGATGATGATCGTGCAAGCCGCGTGATGCTAAAACAAATTATTGAAGATAGTGGTTTAGGTACAGTAATCGGCGAAGCACGCAATGGAGTAGATGCCATTCCACAAATATTAATGACACAACCTGAATTTGTACTAATCGACTTACTTATGCCTAAGTTAGATGGTATAGCAACAGTGGAGCATCTTCTTCAGAATCGATTTGAAGGACAGTTTATTATGATTTCACAAGTTGTGAATAAGGAAATGGTCGGCGAGGCCTATGAACAAGGGATAGATTTCTTTATTCATAAACCCATTAACCGTATTGAGGTTGAAAATGTTTTACGCAAAACAACGGAACAATTTCGCCTAAAAAATTCCCTATTAGTTATACGACAATCGCTAACGAACATCGATCTAAGTGAGCAAATAAACAATAAAGCTACATCGCGAGACCACATCCAATCGATCTTAAATGATATGGGGATTGTCGGTGAAATTGGAAGTGAGGATATTATAGCAATTATTGAAACATTATTAGCTCATCAGCACAAAATTGCGCCACTTCCTCCATTAAAAGAGCTCTATGAGGAAATAGCAGCTGTCACAAAGTCAACTCCTGATGAAATATTGAAAGAGAGTAAAGCGATTGAACAGCGTGTACGTCGAACGATTTTAGCTGCCATGATTAATCTCGCCAATTTAGGTGTCGTTGATTATACAAACTCTGAATTTGAATATTATGCACCTCGATACTTTGATTTTAAAGAGATTCGCCAGCTTATGACGCAAATCGAAGACCACGGGAATCGCAAAGCAAAGGTCAATATTAAAAAGTTTATTCAGGTGTTATATTCAGACATTTTAACAAAAGTAAATTAATTTTCTCGGATTTTGTCGGATTTCATAAGTCCTCCGTATTATTAAAGTAAGGCGTGTCCTAAAAATTTTAATATAGGGGAGGAATTAAGATTTTGAAAAAGAAATTTAAAATCAGTTTAGCCGCTCAAATTTTAATCGGTTTGATTTTAGGTATAATTATTGGTGGTATCTTTTATGGTAACCCCAAAGTTGAAACATATTTACAACCATTAGGGGATATCTTCCTACATCTAATTAAGATGATTGTAGTACCTATTATCATTTCGACTTTAATTGTTGGTGTTGCTGGAACTGGAGACATGAAACAGCTCGGAAGATTAGGCGGAAAATCGCTTATTTACTTTGAAATCATTACAACAGTAGCGATTGTTGTTGGATTACTTTCAGCAAACCTGTTCCAACCAGGTGCTGGCATCAATATGAACGAACTTTCGCAAGGGGATATTTCAAAATACGTTTCAACAACTGAAGAAGTACAGCATGAAGGTCCATTTGATATTATTGTAGGTATTGTACCGACAAATATTATTCAATCAATGGCTGAAGGCAATATGCTTGCCATCATCTTCTTCTCTGTTATTTTTGGTTTAGGGGTAGCTGCAATTGGAGAACGAGGTAAACCAGTATTGGACTTCTTCCAAGGTGTAGCAGATGCTATGTTCTGGGTAACGAACCTTGTGATGAAATTCGCTCCAATTGGGGTATTTGGTTTAATTGGTGTAACCGTTTCCAAATATGGTTTTGCTTCCCTCATACCTTTAGGTAAGCTTGCAATACTTGTATATGCCACAATGTTATTCTTCATCTTTGTTATTCTTGGCCTCGTTGCAAAATTTGCCGGTGTCAACATTTTCTACTTAATCAGAGTGTTAAAAGATGAGTTAATTTTAGCCTTCTCCACTGCTAGCTCGGAAGCTGTCTTACCACGAGTGATGTTGAAAATGGAGAAATTAGGTGCACCAAAAGATATTGTTTCTTTTGTTATTCCAACAGGTTATTCTTTTAACTTAGATGGTTCAACATTGTATCAAGCAATTGCTGCATTATTCATTGCCCAAATGTATGGTATTCACTTAAGCATCGGGGAACAAATTACATTAATGCTTGTATTAATGGTTACTTCTAAAGGGATTGCCGGTGTACCAGGCGTATCATTCGTAGTATTACTTGCCACTTTAGGTACTGTTGGTATTCCAATCGAAGGTTTAGCATTTATTGCTGGTATCGACCGTATCCTTGATATGGGACGAACAGTAGTTAACGTAATCGGTAACTCACTAGCTTCATTAGTAATGGCGAAATGGGAAGGCCGCTTCGATAAAGAAAAAATGAAAAACTACTTTAAAGAAAATGAAAATTTAGCATAAATTCATAAAAAATGCCTCACGATGGCTTAAGCCATCGTGAGGCATTTTTTATTTTGTCAGTACTTTATCTAAATAAGCAATAATAGACGCTTTGCCATTGACATGGGCTTCTTGTGCACGCACTTCATCCTTTTCGACTTTCGCCTCAGCGGCTGCAACAATACGCTCTGCATCCTCTTGAGGCACGACAATAACGCCATCTACATCTCCAATAATATAATCACCTGGTTGCACTGTTACACCGCCAATTGCGATTGGCACATTCACTTTACCACCTCCATTTTTGTTGCCTGCTGCTACGGTTGTCCCAAGTGAAAATACAGGAAAATCTAGTTCCCGAATCGCGGCAATATCACGAATAACCCCGTCTACTACAAAGGCCTGTACACCCATACCCTTTGCTAAAGAAATAACAAAATCTCCTGCTACCGCACGATTTCTATTACCCTTTGCATCAATGACCAAAATATCACCCTCGCTAGCTGCTCGAATCGCTTCAAGTACAGCTCCATTTTCGCCATCTGGTAAACGTACAGTAACCGCTCGACCTGCTATTTTAAAATGGTCTGCTAACGGTTTAATGTCACTGCGTAAATTTGTATGTCCCCCAGTTGCATCTGAAATTGCTGTCGTTGGTAAATGTTTAAAACTTATTTCCACCTTTGCCATGCATAACACCCCTATTATGATTTATGAATACCTTACACAATTATTGTAAATAAAACACATCTACTATTTCAATATAATTCAGAAAATTTAGTAAAATATGTTGTTAAAAACAAATCGCCGTTATCCCGTTTTTTAAACAAAATAAAACACCTAAGACAATGTTCATATCGTGACCATTTGCCTTAGGCGCCTTTTAAATTATTTCAATAAATTGTTTAGACCGTTCATCTAAAGCCTCTGCTGCAGAAGCGATTTCAGCAAAATCACTCGTCGTCACAGTAATTTGCCCATTCGTTTTTTCAATTTCCTCAGAAATTCGCGTGATGCTTTCTGTTACTTGCCCAACCTCACGTACAATCCCTTCCACATTTTCTTTCACTTCTGAAATTGATTGCTCTACTCTTACGGAAAGTTTTCGTACCTCTTTGGCGACAACATCAAAACCTCTGCCATACTCTCCAGCTCTTGCGGCTTCAATAGCTGCATTTAAAGCTAGTAAGTTTGTTTGGGAGGCAATTCCTTGAATTGTTTTGACAATGCCTTTAATGGAATCTGCTTGATTTTGTAATTGATCTAAATTTTTAACATTTTCCGAAGATTCCTTTGAAACTTGTTGAATTGTTGCAAGTAAATTTTCACTATTTTTAATACCTGCCTCTGAACGACTGTAAAGCTTAGTGGACATTTGTTTTAACTGATCTGCTACATTGACAATGGTATTTTGACGTTCCGTAATATTTGTTGCTATTTTGGATACACCAATAACTCTTCTTGAATGATTATCAAATACGGGCATATAGGTAGCTTCTAGCCAAATACTATTTCCACGAGCATCCATTCGTTCTACTTTATCTTGATAGCTCTTACCTGCTGCTAAATTACGCCAAAACCTCTCGTATTCAGGACTCTTCACGTAATTAGGAAAACAAAATTCCTTATGGTCTTTCCCCATCATTTTTTCTACTGTATAGCCCATTGTTTTCGCAAAAAGCTCATTTACATAAGCAACTTTTCGGTTCATATCAAATCGGATAATCGCTATATTACGCTCAATTGCTTGAACAACTAAATCATCTGTGACTTGTGTATCATTCTTTTGCACAACATCCACCTCTATCACCCTATTGTACTAGCGTTATCTCTAATCTACTTTCTTCTTTTAAAAAAATGCATTGTTATATATTATAATATATCTAATAGCATCTTAAAAATACTATAAATTTGTATTTTTACTATTCTTATGCTCAATTATGCTTTTTTTCTTATTTTATCATTGTTAAAACTTCTTCTGCCGTTGTTGCGACACGAATTAATGCCTTGTGTTCTGGGCGTATAAAGCCCTCCTCTAGCATTTTAGAAAAATGTTGTAGCAGTGCGTCATAAAAACCATTGACGTTAAATAAAATAACAGGTTTTTCATGTAATCTAATTTGCGCCCATGTAAATACTTCAAAATATTCGTCCAGTGTACCGCCACCACCTGGTAACGCAATAAAAGCATCTGCTAATTCAACCATTTTTGCCTTACGTATATGCATGGATTCTACAAAATGGATTTCTGTCAATGCGGCATGAACAATTTCTTGTTTTTGTAAATGAGTAGGCATGACACCAATCACTTCTCCACCTGCTACTAATGCAGCATCTGCCACTTTGCCCATCAATCCTATTTTAGAACCTCCATAAACAATACCATGTCCATGTTGTGCTAATACCGTTCCTAATTCACTTGCCTTTTCAGCATAAATCGGGTTATTGCCAAGTCCTGATCCACAATATACTGCGATTCTCATATTTATTCCTCCTATTACAAAAGACGTGAAAACAATAGGTATCATATTGTCTCACGTCTCTTGGTCTTATTTCTGTTATTTATTTTAAAATACAAAGTCCTTATATTTCTATCTGGAAGCTTTCTACGTTCCTTTTGCTTTCGGCCAGAACGCTTTGATATTCCCCTCTTCAACGTCTTTACTGTTGCATAGCTTTTCTTCTATTTACGTAAATGACTTGTTTGCTTTAGCATATGACTTATGCGACTGACAATTGATTCAATTGCGTCTGGATTTTTTAATAAATCATAATCATTAATATCTAAACGTAGGACAGGGCATGAATTAAAATTATTTATCCAATTTTCGTAACGCTCATGCATTTCAATCCAATAATCATTCGGTGTTTGCTGCTCCATCTCACGACCACGCTCTTGAATACGTCCAATGACATCATCAATCGGCCCCTCTAAATAAACTAATAAATCTGGGTGCGGGAAATACGGTGTCATCACCATCGCATCAAATAAATTACGATACGTTTCATAATCAGTTGGACTCATTGTTCCTTTATCATAATGCATTTTGGCAAAAATCCCTGTATCTTCATAAATAGAACGATCTTGCACAAAGCCCCCACCATATTCGAAAATACGCTTCTGCTCTTTAAAACGCTCTGCTAGAAAATAGACTTGTAAATGGAAGCTCCATTTTTCAAAGTCATCATAAAACTTATCTAAGTATGGATTGGTATCTACTTTTTCAAATGATGTACGGAAATTTAACGCTTGTGCTAGCGCCTTTGTCATCGTTGATTTTCCTACACCTACTGTTCCGGCAATTGTAATAACAGTTTGTGGTGGAATATCATATTTCTCTCTCAAATTCATTGTTGCAAGCTCCTTTGTTGTAACGTATCTTCGATTGTTTTTAATACATATTGTAAATCTTGTGGGTTTTTTACAAAATCAAGTTGATCTCCATTAAATCGGATTACAGGTATTTCGGGATGTAGCTGCTCAAAGTGCTCTGTAAAAGTATGATAGTCTGCTACTAACTGCTCCATATATTCACGTGAAATCATTTTCTCAAATTCACGCCCCCGTTTAGCAATGCGTTTCATTAACGTATCAACACTAGCATGTAAATAAACAACGACATTAGGCACAGGCATATCTTTTGTTAAAATTTGATAGATTTCTTCATACTTTTCGTACTCGGCAGGTGGCAATGTACGCTTTGCAAAAATTAAATTTTTAAAAATATGATAGTCCGATACAACTGATGTCTTTTGTGCTAAACGTAACTTCTTTATATCTGTTAATTGTTTATAGCGATTACACAGGAAGAACATTTCCGTTTGGAAACTCCATTCCTCTATATTTTCATAAAACTTATTTAAAAACGGATTTTCGTCTACAATTTCTTTTAATAGATGGTAATTAAATGTCGCCGCTACCTCTTTTGCCAATGAAGTTTTGCCTACACCAATCGGACCTTCTACTGCAACAAATGGAACCGTCACTAGAAGTTCCTCCTTTATATTTAGGATTCTATAAGTCAATTATGCCACTATTTTAAGGCTATATTGTATGAAACTAAAATGAATCAGTGCTTTTCATTGTATCATAGTGAGAAAATGAAAAACAGAATCAACATGTATCTCAATTTTTAACATTATTTGACCTGCCCAGTTGATAGATATCAAACAAACTTATAGCTCCATGCAACAAAAAAGACCCACCTTAGTGGGCCTAACTTTAGCCAGCAAATACTGCGTAAATTTCCGCTAGGTGGACGCTTTCCTCTCTCCACAAGTAACGTCCATTCTACGCAGGCGTTTTAGTAAAAATCTACTTAGAGAATTGTTTGAGAATTGTTTGAGTGACTGGCACTATAATTTGCACTATAATTTTGCTCGTTGTAAACGTAAGGCATTTAACACGACGGACACTGAGCTGAATGCCATAGCTGCACCCGCTACCCACGGTGCAAGAAGGCCCATAGCTGCAATTGGAATCCCTAATGTATTATATGCAAATGCCCAAAATAGATTTTGCTTAATATTGCGCATTGTTTTACGACTCATAATAATGGCATCCGCAATGCTAGTTAAATCACCACGAATAAGCGTAATATCAGCAGCCTCCATTGCCACATCTGTACCAGTTCCTATGGCCATCCCAATATTGGCAGTTGCTAATGCTGGTGCATCATTAATGCCATCACCAACCATCGCTACGTTTTTGCCTGTAGCTTGCAGTTTTTTCACTTCATCCGCTTTTCCTTCTGGAAGTACTTCTGCGATAACATGGTTAACCCCAACTTCCTGACCGATTGCTTGCGCAGTCCGTTCGTTATCACCCGTCATCATAATGACTGTAATACCCATATCCTGTAAACGACGAATGGCTTCTTTTGACGTATCTTTTACCGTATCTGCAACAGCAACAAGGCCAGCATATTGACCGTTTATAGCAGCCAACATAGCGGTTTTACCGTTTTCCTCTAATGTCTCCATTGTCGGCAATATATGCTGAATATCTATATCATATTGTTGCATTAATTTACGTGTCCCGATTACCACACCTTGACCCGAAACGGTTGCTTGCACGCCGTAACCTGGAATGGCCTCAAAAAATTGAACATCGCCAAGTGTGATACTTCGCTCTTCAATTCCTTGCACAATGGCTTGTGCTAGCGGATGTTCGGATTGTTTCTCTGCTGCCCCAATCAATGAAAGAAAGGATGCTTCTTCTTGCCCCGTTGCTAGTACAACGTCTGTTAATATCGGTTTGCCGTGTGTTACGGTTCCTGTTTTATCGACAACAACTGTATCAATGCGTTGCGTTTGTTCTAAATGCTCGCCCCCTTTAAACAAAATCCCAAATTCAGCGGCGCGACCAGAACCTGCCATAATAGAGGTCGGTGTCGCTAAGCCTAGCGCACAAGGACAAGCAATAACAAGAACCGCAATTAACACTTCTAGTGCAGGTGTAAATTCACCAGGTTTTACCCATAAAATCCAAACAAGGAATGTCACAATCGCAATACCAACAACAATCGGCACGAATATACCCGAAATTTGGTCTGCTAAACGTTGTATGGGAGCTTTTGAACCTTGTGCATCTTCTACAACTTTAATAATTTGAGCAAGTGCTGTGTCTCGACCAACTTTGGTTGCTAACATTTTCACAAAGCCATTTTTATTAATGGTTGAACCGTATAATACATCTCCTTGTTTTTTATCTACCGGAAGACTTTCCCCTGTTAGCATTGATTCATCAACGGCTGTTGTACCTTCTACTACTTCACCATCTACAGGAATTTTTTCACCTGGTTTAACTAATAAAATATCACCAATCACAACTTCTTCTAATGGGACTTCTTTTTCTACTCCATCTCGCACAACTATCGCAGATTTTGCTTGCAGACCCATTAGCTTTTTAATCGCTTCTGATGAACGCCCTTTTGCCTTTGCTTCGAATAATTTACCTAAAAGAATTAACGTAATTAAAACGGCACTCGTTTCAAAGTATAGATGCGGTCCATGATGTGAATTAACTGTAACAATGGCTTGATAAACGCTGTAAAAATAAGCTGCTGAAGTCCCCATAACGACAAGGACATCCATATTAGCACTGCCATTACGTAAAGCTTTATATGCACCTACATAAAATTGTTTCCCAATAATAAATTGAACTGGTGTAGCTAACACTAATTGCACCCAAGGATTCATTAAAAAATCGGGGACATATAAAAACGATGTCAATGAAAAGTGAGCAACCATCGTCCACAGTAATGGTAGCGAAAGAATAGCTGAAAAAAGAAATTTTTGTTGCTGTTGTTTTATTGCCTTTTCTCGATAATCTTCAGTTGCTCGCTCATCCGCTTTTTGATGAGCACCATATCCCAGCTTCTCAACCTTACCGATAATATCCGATACAGAAACCTCTGTTGGATTAAATTCGATGGATGCTTTTTCAAGTGCCAAGTTTACAGTTGCTGTTGAAACACCTGAAAGCTTATTTAAACCTTTCTCAATACGAGTGGCACATGCAGCACACGTCATACCTGTAATATCAAGTTCCGCTTTCTGTTTTACGACGCCATAGCCTAACGCTTCGATTTTCTTTTCAAAGTCTACTTCACTCAATATTGCTGGATCATATTTTATAGAGGATTTTTCAAGCGCTAAGTTTACGGTTGCTTGCTCGACACCCTCCATTTTTTTCAAGCCTTTCTCAATACGCGTAGCACACGCTGCGCAAGTCATGCCAGTAATTTGTAGGTTCGTTTCCTTCAATTCAGAACGCATTAACTTCCCACCTCTTTCTATACCATATAGGGGTATATAAATTTGAAAATAATAGAGTGCCTTGTGAGCACCCTATTGATCTTATTCTACCTCGTAGCCTTGATCGTCAATCGTTTCTTTAATTTGCGCAAGTGATACTTGGGCATCGTCAAATGCGACATCTACCAAACCATCTGCTAAATTTACTGTTACTTGTTCTACACCCGCTAATGCGCCGACACTTTTTTCCACTGCATTGACACAATGTCCACATGACATTCCTTGTACGTTTAATGTTACATTTTGCATAAATATCTCTCCTTTAAATTTAATGTACATGCTATATAAGAGTAACTACCCGTAAAATTATTTTTTCATTAATTTTTGAATGGTCACGACTAACTCATCTAGAACCGCTTCATCGCCTTCAGATAGGCGATCTACGACACAGCCTTTTAAATGACCTTCTAATAAAATTTTCGCTACGCTATTCAAAGCTGATTGCGTGGCAGACAGTTGCGTGATGATATCATCACAGTAAACGTCTTTTTCAATCATTCCCTTAATACCTCGGATTTGACCTTCTACTCGATTTAAGCGAGTCGTTAAATCCTTTTTCACGCGCTCAGGGTGATGACTTTTTCGACACGATGCAGTTTCCTCTGTATGACAAGCATCCTCTTTCACTGTGTCCTCCAAATTCTTCACCTCCTATTTGCTAATATCATACTATACCCACGAAGGGTATGTAAATAGGCGTTTTATTTTTTTATAATTAATGGTGATCGTGATGAACTGGCTCACTCTTAAGATTACATAAAATTGATTCATCATGGCGGTTCGCTGCGGTTTCCAATTGAATCGTTATATGCTTTATGCCCTTATGTTCAAGATTATGTTCAATTTCACGTAAAATATGCTCGCTTTCTCCAATGTTTAGCTGGTCATCGACAACTGCATGACAGGACAATGCATTTGTTCCGCTAGTTATCGTCCAAATATGAAGATCATGAATACTTTGCACACCTTCAGTTTGCTCCATTATTTGAATGATTTCCTGAACGTCGACATTTGAAGGTGTTCCTTCCATAAGAACATGGATAGCAGACTTTGTCACAAAATATCCACTACGTAGTACTAATAATGCAACAATAACACTGGCAAGTGGATCGGCCCAGCCCCAGCCGAAAAACATAATGACTAAAGCAGCAATGATGGCACCGACAGAGCCAAGCATATCACTAAGAACATGTAAAAATGCACCACGCATGTTTAAATTGTCTTCCGTATCTCCACCCCGCATCATAATCCAAGCCACTACTATATTAATTAACAAACCAATTACACTAATAATCAGCATACCTGTTGTTGCTACTTCTGGTGGATTTGCAAAACGCTCAATGGCTTCATAGAAAATAAATAACGCAATTAAAATTAATGTTACACCATTTAACACTGCAGCTAATATTTCAAACCTTTTATAACCATATGTTTTACTAAAGCTAGCTGCTTTTTCTCCAAAAATAAAAGCAAGAAGTGCAATGGCTAAAGAAATTGAGTCACTTAACATATGGCCAGCATCCGATAAAAGTGCCAAACTATTTGTTAAGAACCCACCAATTGCTTCAATCACCATATAACTCGTAATGATGATAAAGGATAGTAAAAGCACCTTTTTATTTGCACCATGTGTATGATCATGACCGTGATCGTGATTATGCCCCATCGTTTTCCCCTCCAAATATTAATTCATACAATTAGTTGTGCGTAGCGTGTTCAATTGCTTGCTTCAATAAATTCATAATGTGGTCATCATCTTTTGAATAATATAAGCTTGTTCCTTCCCTCCTGAATTTTACTAATCGTAAATTTTTTAAAAATCGTAATTGATGGGATACCGTTGACTGACTTAAGTCTAATATTTCAGCAATGTCGTTAACCGAATGCTCATCTGAACATAATAAATTTAAAATCCGTATTCTTGTTGGATCACTCAATGCTTTAAACGTTTGAGAAACAACAAATAACGTTTCCTCATCTAAGTGCTTGCCATTACCGGTTTCTATTTCGCCCTGTTTAACTTGTTCATCCATTTTCCGTTCCTCCTATAGTTTATTTATATATGAGCATGTGTTCATATATAAATATATAGGGTTATTTTAGAAATGTCAATTCAAAGCAAAATACAAAACGCCACCCGCATGATACACTACTCTGTAAGGAGAGATTCTAGTGGATATTTTTGAAAAAGACCGCATATTTATGAACCAAGCTTTAGAGGAAGCAAAAAAAGCTGCTTTGCTTGGTGAGGTACCAATAGGGGCCGTTCTTGTATATGAAGGAGAAATTATTGCGCGCGCGCATAATCTACGTGAAACAACTCAAAATGCAACTACGCATGCCGAATTAATGGTGATTCAAGAAGCATGTAAAAAACTTGGTAGTTGGCGTCTTGAACAAACAACACTTTATGTCACACTGGAACCTTGCCCTATGTGTGCAGGGGCTATTTTGCAGTCGCGAGTGCCACGTGTTGTATACGGCGCACGGGACATAAAAGCTGGCTGTGTCGATTCACTCTATCATTTATTAAATGATGCGCGCTTCAACCATGACTGTGATGTAACGGAAGGTATATTAGCTGAAGAATGCGGACAAATTTTAACCGATTTTTTTAGAGCATTACGCGAACGAAAAAAAGCTGAGAAAAAAGCACGGAAAATGGCAGAATCTAGTGAGCCACAATAAGTGGTATTTACGAGAGCATTTGCTGTCAACATGAAAAAGGTACCCCCAAATTTAGGTGGGTACCTTTTTCTATTCTCTAATAATAGGGGTAAATCAGGAAAGTAGACCGAAATTATCCTTTTATCCGAAACTTTTCCACGTTTCATTCGTATTAGATATAGAATAAATAAAACATCATGGGAGAGAGAACAATTGAAAAAATGGATGAAGAAATCAATTGCTTTAGTAGCGTCAGCTTCACTAATGGTTCCTGCTGCTTCTGCCTATGCTACAGCACCAGAAAAAACAGCACAGCACACAGAAGTAGAGAAAAGTCTTATAGCTAGCAATAAGGAAAAAGCATTAAAGTATGTAAAAAATGATAAGGAATGGATTAGTAAAGATACCATTATCGTCAAGCATACAGGTCTTGCTAAGAACGCACATAAAAACATTGGCTCCAAAGTAATACGATCTATTCCATCACTAGGATATGATGTAATCCAACTGAAAAAGGGAATTTCTTTAGAAAAAGCAGTTTCTTATTATGCAAAGCAAGACGGCGTTAAAAGTGTATCCCCAAGCTACGTTTATCATTCCTTCGCTAACGGAGCAGATCCAAAGAAAAAAGATATGTATCATTTAAACTTACTTCAAATGGATAAGGCACTAGAGTTAGCAGGTAATCATGAAGTAAAAGTAGCGGTTATCGATTCTGGTGTGGATTTTAAACACCCTGATTTAAAATCTCAAGTACTTCCACCGTATAATGCCGCAGCACCAGCCAATACCACTTATACTGGTGACCACGGAACACATGTAGCGGGTATTATTGGCGCTGCAAAAGATAATAATGTAGGAGGACATGGGATTAATCCAAATGCTAAGCTTCTTCCAATTGATGTATTCAACGGAGAAGAAGGTGCCAATGATTTCGTCATTGCACAAGGTATTCTTTACGCCATTGAACAGGGCGCTGATGTTATTAACATGAGTCTTGGTGGTTATGGAGAATCTCCATTAATGAAAGACGCTGTTAAGCAAGCGATAGATAAAGGAATTACGATTGTAGCAGCAGCAGGAAACGAATCGACAGATGAATATTCTTTCCCTGCTTCTTACGAAGGTGTCATTAGCGTAGGTTCTACAAATGATATCAACAAACTATCAAGCTATTCAAACTATGGTCCATCGGTTGACGTGGTAGCACCAGGTGAGGAAATATACAGTACCGTTCACGACGAGAAAAAGGGATCATCCTTTGTCAAATTTAGTGGGACATCAATGGCAGCTCCCGTTGTAGCAGGTGTTGCCTCCCTACTAAAATCAAAACATCCAAATTTAAAGCCTCATGAAGTAGAAGCTATTCTCGAAATGACCGCAAATAATCTAGGTGAGAAAGGCTATGATCTTACATATGGACATGGTCTTATCAACCCGGTGAAAGCATTACAGTTTAATGTCAATAATCTTCCGAAAGAGTATTCAGAAACAACGGAAGAACGTATTAAAAACGCCAAAGTTCTTGCAAAGAATACATTGAATTCAGAAAAAGGTGAATTCAAACAACCAAACGAAAAAAAATGGTACAAGGTTGATTTAGATGCAAATGAATATGCTCAACTGACATTAAAGGGTGCAAACAAATACGATTATGCACTTGAATTGTATTTCTACCCTACAGATAGCAAAGAGGAAGTCGACCCAATCCATGTCAATGATGTGCGTGTAGGAAAGCAAGAGGGATACCTATACAAAGCAGATCAAAAAGGAACACTGCTTGTTGGGGTTAAAGATTATAATGGCAGCTATAACTTAAATGGTGAGTCGAATTATGTATTCACTGCTCAAACAACGAAGGATTTACCAGTTGATTCATTAGAGATGGACAAAAAGGAGAACATTCAACAGTTCCCATTCAGTACAAAAGGGAAAAACTATACCCTGCTTTCTAAAGATCAACAAAGCGACCAAGATTATTTCACATTTTCAGTAAAAGAACCAACAACGCTGCGATTTGATTTGTCTGGTATTCCAGGTGTTACAGCCTCTATGGAACTTTATCTAAAGGAAGAATTAGATGCTGTACCAGCAGAAAACGTTAATGATGAGGAAATGTATGAGGCCTATCCAATTCAAACAAGCTATAGCGCAGATAAAGGCGACGGTGTAAACCTTATTGTTGACGCTATTCCTGGGACAGAATATGTATTAAACGTATCCAATCAAGGCAGTAGTGCTTTTTCACTTGATATGTTCTTTAGCGGCGGCATTGAAAATGAAGAAACGATAAGTGAATCCATCATCCCTTATACATTAAAGGGTGAAGTCGTTACCCTTCCTGAAGATGAAGACGGGTTACCGTTAAATGAGGAAATGCCAGAAGGTAATGTAGAAAATGAGCTTTTACCTTTAACTCAATATCAAACAAAAAAAGACAATCAAATAAATAATTTATTCAATATGTTTATGGATCCTGGTGCTATGGGTAATCCGGAAGACATAGCTCTAATTATGGAGCAAGCCGTTCCTTTTGACATTGGTCAAGATAAAAAAGCTTACTTCCAAACAGAATTTGATGAAGATTACTTCTTATTAAAGCCCGAAGAAGATGCCGTATATGGTTTCCAAGTTAAAAAAGGCATGAATCAAATTCCAGCTGGAACTATTTTTGAATATGATGAGGAAACAAACGAATTATTAGCAGTTTCTTCATTAAGTAATGATATGGGGATACTAAGTTTACTTCTTGGCTCAACTAGTAATGCCAATGATGCAAAAGCAGTCGCATTGAAAAAGGACAAAACTTATGTTGTAAAGGTAATGAATCAAGGTGCTCGCTCGGCTGAACCATATACTCTTAAAACAAGTAAATTAGCAGCTATCCCATCAGATTATAAAAGTGATAATAACACAACAATAAATGCTCAAGCGGTGCAACCTGGTACAATCTATAAAGATCATATCATTTATCAAGATGATATTGATTACTACTACTATAAACAACGCGGTCAAGATGAAATCATGAGCCTTCTTGTTTCTTCTGTACCTATGACAAATGAACAGCTAAATCAATTACCTAAAGAGCTTCAAAATGCCTTTAAATTTTCAGGTTCTATAATTGAAGATACAAATGGCAACATGGAAATTGATCCAAAAGAATTGGAAACCGAAATTCAATTTGGACAAGGCAATAACATTTTTGAACTATTACTCGGTATTATTGGCACAACTGATGTTAATACCTCTTTTAAAGCGAAAAAGAATCATGGTTATTTTATTATTATTAACGGTATGAACCTTGAACAAGTATCGATTCATCCATATACTTTAAGCATGTATAAACACAATCAAGTCGATGAAGATAAGGATTCCGAATTAATCAATGGTATACCAACAAAGCCATCTAAGCTTACGAAAAAAGATAACAAATGGGTTGCTTCGCAATATTTAAATGCCGGTGTTCCGTTTGGCGATAAAGACTACTTTGAATTAAATATTGATAGCAAACGCGATGTATTCTTCTCTCTACAAACAGAAAAAGCACTGGATGGTGTTATCCGTATCATTGATGCAAAAGGAAAAACAGTAGGAACTTTTGATCTTTACGGAACTGAAGATCCGGAAGTAGGTACAGTTGAATTAGACAAAGGAACTTACTATATTGAAGTAAGTGAATTAAACGGCAAAGCTAGTACTCAACCATATACACTTGAAGTACAATAGGGTATAAATCACCTAAACATAGTCACTTCTGTTGTCTGATTTAGAACTAAAACAAAAGAGAAAAAGTGTTAGATTGACTGTAGTCAATCTAACACTTTTTTGCTATGCCGTTGTTGTCTGCAACGGCGGTGCTTTCCGCTACCAACAACTAGTGAACAGTTCTAATTTTTTAGTAGTTGCAAAAGCATGAATAGCTAAATCTATATAGTTTGGAGAATTTAATTACTTCGGTGCAATGACTTTTTTGCCGCCCATATAAGGAACTAATACCTCTGGAATAGCTACGCTTCCGTCGGCTTGCTGATAGTTTTCAAGGATGGCAGCCACTGTTCGACCAATAGCAAGACCTGAACCATTTAATGTGTGTACGTATTCTGGTTTAGCATTTGGCTCACGGCGGAAGCGGATATTGGCACGACGCGCTTGGAAATCCTCAAAGTTTGAGCAAGAAGAAATTTCACGGTACATATTTTGTGCTGGAATCCATACTTCTAAATCATATTTTTTGGCAGCAGTGAAGCCTAAATCAGCTGTACACATTTTTAATTTACGATAAGGTAAACCTAATAATTGTAATACTTTTTCAGCGTGACCTGTTAATAATTCTAGCTGTTCATAAGATTCCTCTGGTTTTACAAAACGGACTAATTCCACTTTATTAAATTGGTGCTGACGAATTAAGCCACGTGTATCGCGACCGGCAGAGCCCGCTTCTGAGCGGAAGCAAGCGCTATACGCTGCAAAGCCTTGTGGTAAAACTTCAATAGGTAGAATTTCATCACGATAGAAATTCGTAACAGGTACTTCTGCTGTTGGAATCATAAAGTAATCTGTATCATCTAGTTTAAATACATCTTCTTCAAATTTAGGTAGCTGACCTGTACCCGTTAAGCTATCTCGATTAACAATAACAGGTGGTAGCATTTCTTCATAACCATGCTCTTCTGCATGTAAATCCATCATAAAGCTCATTAATGCACGTTCTAAACGAGCACCTAAGCCACGATAGAATAAGAAACGACTGCCCGCTACTTTTGCTCCACGTTCAAAATCTACAATTTGTAAATCTGTTGCGATATCCCAGTGTGCTTTAATATCAAAATCAAAAGTTGGTACTTCGCCCCACGTATATTCCACTACATTGTCGTCTTCCGTAGTACCGACTGGCACAGATTCATGTGGCACGTTTGGTAAGCGCATCATCATATCTTTAAAACGGTCTTCTACTTCATTGAGTTGTGTATCTAGCTCTTTAATTTCATCGCCAACTTGACGCATACGTGCGATGACTTCATCAGCATTTTCTTTATTACGTTTCATAACAGAAATTTGTTCAGATACTTTATTTCGTTCTGCTTTCAGTTCTTCTGCTTTCGCGATTAATTCGCGACGTTTTGTATCTAAAGCTTCAAAATCATCTAAGTTTCCTAAATCTTCATTGCGTGTTAATAGCATTTCTTTAATTTCCGCGAAGTTATCACGGACGCGTTTAATATCTAACATCCTTCATACCTCCAGTAGTAGATTCATAAATGATGGGAATTTATAGATAAGATAGAACACAAAAAAGCCCTCATCCCATGAAAGGGACGAGAGCTACCCGCGTTGCCACCCTAATTGACCAGACAGATTGCCTAGTCCACTTATCTCATAACGGCATTTCAGCCGGCGACAGCCTACTTCATTCACTTCGACTGCGCAACTCCAGGACGGATTCACAAGTGCTTTTATCAGCTTCCACCACCCGCTGACTCTCTAAAAAAAACGTGCTTGCTACTACTTCCCATCATCGTGTTCAATTATTTAAATTTTATCCATACTGTACTATATGAAACGACATTTTGCAAGTCACACCATGGTCGTCACAAAATATTTGACAATGCGCAAATCTGTCGTTAGTTCAGGATGAAATGAACAGCCAAGTAAATGACCATCTCGCGCTAGCACAATTTTTCCGTCATGCTCCGCTAGCACTTCAACACCTTCCCCAACTGACACAATATGCGGTGCGCGTATAAAGACAGCTGGTATTGCTTCGCCAATCGCTTGGATATTTAAATTCACTTCAAAGCTATCTACTTGACGTCCATATGAATTTCGAGCAACGACAACATCCATTACAGCTAAATGTGGATCATGGTCAACTACTTCTTTTGCCAATAATATCAATCCAGCACACGTGCCGAATATTGGTACGCCTTTTTGCGCAAGTGAACGAATGGGCCCCAATAGTTCATAGCGATCAAGTAACTTGCGCATTGTTGTACTTTCTCCACCTGGTAATATAAGTCCATCAAGCCCTTCTAATTGCTCCTTATGCTTGACTAAAACCGTTTGACAACCAAGTGTCTCTAACATTCGTACATGCTCTCTAACAGCACCCTGTAATGCTAATACACCGACTCTCTTCATATTACCAGCCTCGTTCTTGCATACGTTCACTTTGACTAAGTTGTGCAATATCAATACCTTTCATCGGCACACCCAGCTCTTTTGAAATTTCTGCAATCAATTTATAATCTTTATAATGCGTCGTTGCTTCTACAATGGCACGTGCAAATTTCTCAGGATTTTCCGATTTAAAAATACCAGAGCCCACAAATACTCCATCAGCACCTAACTCCATCATTAATGCTGCGTCTGCTGGTGTCGCTACACCGCCTGCGGCAAAGTTTACAACTGGTAATCGACCAAGCTTTTTAATTTCTCGTAATAATTCAAATGGCGCACCAAGCAATTTTGCCTCAGTCATTAACTCATCCTCAGTCATCCCGACAACTTTTCGTACTTGGGCATTGACCTTACGAATATGGCGTACAGCCTCTACAATATTCCCTGTACCTGGCTCACCTTTCGTCCGTAGCATAGATGCCCCTTCACCGATACGACGAGCCGCTTCTCCTAAATCACGACAGCCGCATACAAATGGCACTGTATAGTCACTTTTCAATAAATGATATTCCTCATCCGCTGGCGTTAACACTTCACTCTCATCAATATAATCAACGCCCATTGCCTCTAACACGCGAGCTTCAACGATATGACCAATACGTGCTTTCGCCATAACAGGAATTGTGACAGCCGCCATAACCTCCTCTACAATACGAGGATCTGCCATGCGTGCCACTCCTCCTGCCTTTCGTATATCTGAAGGCACTCGCTCTAATGCCATCACAGCCACAGCACCCGCTGCTTCAGCAATTTTCGCCTGCTCCGCATTAATGACATCCATAATCACGCCACCCTTTTGCATTTCCGCCATCCCACGTTTTACTAATTCTGTTCCTGTTTGCTTCATTCTTTTCTACCTCCACCTTTGTGATGAAATTTAGTATAATAGAAATTGACCATATCAAAATATTCAGTTTATAAAATAATTATAAGGTCAGGTGAAAAATCGAACATGGATATGCTTTTATTTCAGCTTGAAAAAAACGGTGGAAAACCGCTATATGATCAGCTTTATAGCGGTATTAAAGAAGCGATTATTACAAAGAAAATTACGGTCGGAGAAAAATTACCTTCGAAGCGAAAATTGGCAGATTTTTTAAATATTTCTCAAACAACAATCGAAATTGCCTATGCCCAATTACTTGCAGAGGGTTATATAATATCAAAATCTCGGGTCGGTTATTTTGTAGAGGATATTGATGAGCTCCCCTATATACAGCAAGACACATCTATGCTGCTAAAAGAGCAACCTCGGAAAAAAACATATGCCATTGATTTTAACCCTGGTTCCATAGATATTGATGCCTTCCCATTTCAAACATGGCGAAAATATGCAAAAGAACTTTTTGATGATACCTCCAAAGAATTATTATTGACTGGAGAACCTCAAGGAGAATTAGCGTTACGTACAGAGATTGCAAATTACTTATATCAATCGCGCGGCGTTATTTGCAGCCCAGAGCAAATTGTCATTGGTTCAGGTACAGAACAACTGCTCCCGATGATTTTGCGTCTTTTCAGCGAAGACACTTGCTTTGCACTCGAAAACCCTGGTTATCCGACCGTGCATCGGATGTTTTTACAACACAAACGACAGGTTTGTCCAATTGCAGTAGATGATGAAGGTATCCTTATTCATCAACTAGAAAAAACAACTGCTAATGTCGTTTATATCACGCCGTCGCATCAATTCCCTACTGGCGCTGTATTGTCTGCCACAAGGCGCGCACAAGCTTTAAATTGGGCAGCTCAAAGTCCATCACGATATATCATTGAAGATGATTATGATTCGGAATTTCGTTATACTGGAAAACCAATTCCCGCGCTACAAGCTTTAGATCGCAATGATAAAGTCATCTATATGAGTACATTTACCAAATCATTAATGCCTTCCTTGCGAGTCGCCTATTTTGTACTACCACCTAAGCTACTTGCTACTTATAATGATGTATTTAATTATTATTCATCTACAGTACCAAGGTTCGATCAGCACATTGTAGCCAATTTTATGCGAGATGGACATTTTTCAAAACATTTAAATCGTATGCGAAAAGTATATCGAAAAAAGCATGAGAAGCTCACGACGATATTAGAAAATTATTCTAATCAAATAAAAATCACTGGGGAGCAGGCAGGTATGCATATCTTGCTCAATGTTCAACATGAACTATCCGAGCAACAATTACAGCACAGTGCCAATGATGCAGGTATCGGTATCTATCCATTATCCGCTTATCGTCTTGATGAAAATACGGCCACACAAGCTCAATTTTTACTCGGCTTTGGCGGCATTCCTGTACACGAGATTGAATCTTCCATTGAGAAGTTAATGAATTGTTGGGCAATACAAACGAAACAACCATCTCCGTCACGATTCAAGTGACAAGATGGTTGTGCTTTTTTTAATTTTCTTTTAGTTGAATGTTATAATGCTTAAACCATGTATCAATTTGCCCCAAATAGGCTAACAGTTGTGGTCCTGCCATTAATTGTCCATACCAAGGTTCTTTAAATGAACTTCCTCCAGAGTCAATTAGCTCCACTAGTTTTTGTCGTTCAAAAAATTCATGAAGAACTGAATGTTTATCGTTCATAATTTCTGTTAACCATCGTTGAACACCTGCTGTATAAACTGGATGATAGGTTTTTGGATAAGGATTTTTTTTTCGATATAGTACTTCCTCTGGTAATAAATGTGACATCGCCTTGCGAAGCAAACCTTTTTCCATACCGTCTAAATTTTTCATTTCCCAAGGAATATTCCATGCGTATTCCACAAGCCGATGATCTGCAAATGGCACGCGCACCTCAAGACTCGCGCCCATACTCATCCGATCTTTTCGTTCTAGCAATGTTTGCATAAACCATACCGTGTTTAAATAAAACATTTCACGATGTTGAGCTGCGTCTGTACTTTCCCCTTCTAAATAAGGTACTTCACCAATCGTTTGTTCATAAACATGCTGCGCGTAATTTTCAACAGCTAACTTTGTACGCCATTCCTCGCGTAACATAGCTGTTCTTTCGGGTAATGAACGAATCCAAGGGAAACCAGTCGCTCTTTCTTTGAACCATGGATAACCACCGAATATTTCATCGGCACATTCCCCTGATAAAGCAACCGTAAAATCTTTTTTTATTTCTCGGCAAAACCATAGTAAGGATGAGTCAACATCAGCCATACCAGGTGCATCTCTTACAAAGACAGCTTCTTTCAACAAGTCAATTAACTGTTGTTGGCTAATTTGCTCCGCATGATGTGTTGTATCAAACGAGTCTTTCATTTTTTGTATCCAATAGGTATCCGTTGAATTTTGAAAAGCATGCGGATTAAAGAAACGTTCATTGTCCTCATAGTCGATAGAGTATGTGTGGAGTTTACCTTTCTTTTGTTGTTGAAAGCTGTTTGCCGCAATTCCAGTAATAATACTGGAATCAAGCCCTCCAGAAAGGAATGTACAAATTGGTACATCTGATACTAGCTGACGCTCAATAGCATCGGTTAGTAAATACCGTACATGGTCAATCGTTTCTTCTAATGATTCTTCATGTTTTTTACTTTTAAGTTGCCAGTATTGCCATATACGTAATCCTTCTTTTGAATACCGCATTGCGTATCCTGGTCGTAGCTCATGAATATTATGGAACAGCGACTTTCCGGGCGGTTTAGATGGTCCTACAGCCATGATTGTCGCAAGCCCTTCCCTATTAACAATTGGTTGGACTGCTGGATGTGCAAATAATGCCTTGACCTCCGAAGCAAATAGTAATCCTTCTTGTTGCTCAGTGTAATACAGAGGCTTTACACCTAGACGATCTCGACACAGAAAGAGCGATGCCGTTTGTTCATCCCACACACCAAATGCAAAAATGCCATTTAGATAGTTCACACACTGTTCTTTCCACTCAATATACGCAGTTAATAATACTTCTGTATCTGACTGGGTTGTAAAGTCGTGTCCTCTTGTTTGCAGTTCTTTTCGCAATTCTTTGGTATTATACAGTTCGCCATTATATGTAATGACATATGTTACGCCATCATGTTTTTTCACCATTGGTTGCTTGCCACCTATTAAGTCAATGACCGCTAACCGACGGTGGCCAAATGCGATATGTTCATTACACCAAATATTTTCATCATCTGGTCCCCGTTTACTTAATGTTTGCGCCATTAACTTCACAATGCTCTCGCTTGTTCGTAAATCATTTTTAAAACTAGCCCACCCGGTAATTCCACACATTTAGCCACATCCTTTCGCCTATTAGCGTATGCACATTGACTGTAAAACGTGAAAAAAAGAACACGCTATGTTTTTTCAAACATAAACGTGTTCTTACTAGTTAGTTTTTAAAATAATCCACCAACAAAATCAGTAATGCCGCCCCATAAGTTTCCGAAGAAGTTACCGATACCTTGGAAGAATAGAGAAATACCGCTAGCACGTTCTACAGACGCTGTTGTCACGACATCAGATGTAAACTCCTTACCATCAATAAAGCCGTAATCTTTGCCTTCTGTGCGCTCTATAACGACCTTCCCTACTACTGTATCTTTCTTAACTTTAGCTTCAAGGCTTTTTTTATCTAAAACTAATTTAGGTTGATATAAATCCTTTTCAGAAGATTTCACCATAAATGAAATTGGTTCTTTCACAGCAATGGCTACTTTGTCTTCTTGCCCTTTAGTTACTTTCACAGTCTTTTGGTCTTTAAACTTATAGTTTGCTGGAATAATTTCATGTTTTGTAAATTGTGTGAAGCCATAATTAAATAACTTAGCCGTAGCATCAAAACGTGCTTTATAAGAGCCTTCTCCTTTTGCATCGACAGCTTTCATTACGACTGCGATTAAGCGTGTCCCATTGCGTTCTGCAGTACCAGTGAAGCAATGCCCTGCAAAGTTAGTAGTACCTGTTTTTAGGCCATCTACGCCTTCATATTGGAATACTAGACCTGGTAACATAAAGTTCCAGTTTGACATTTCAATCGCGTCATCTGTTCCTTCACGGAATATCTTTTTTGTTATTTTAGATGTCTCTAAAACCTTTGGATGATCTTTTAATAAATGATAGGCTAATTTTGCTACAGATTTAGCAGGCATTACATTCTCATCTTCTGGACCAGTACCTGATGGGTGCATACCAAATAAATCAGCATTGTTAAGACCTGAAGCATTTACAAACTTATAGCCTTCAAGGCCAAGCTCTTCTGCCTTTTTGTTCATTAGTTTTAAAAACTCAGTTTCAGTACCAGCAATTGTTTCTGCAATTGCCACTGTAGCTGCATTAGCAGAGTAGATAGCCATTGCTTCATATAGTTCACGAATTGTATATGATCCGTCTCTTCGTAACGGTACATTACTTAATGCACGGTTTTGAGACATACGATACGTATAATCCGTCACATGATATTCCTGATCCCATTTCACCGTACCTGCATCAATTGCGTCCAGTAGTAGGTACTCCGTCATCATCTTCGTCATACTAGCGATACCTAGTGAAGTATCTGCATTTTGTTCATATAAAATTTTTCCTGAATCTGCGTCTATTAAAATCGCAGCATCAACCGTCAGCCCTAAATCTGTTTCTGCATTTGCTTTTGCAGGAACACCTGCAAATATACTAAATAATAGAACAGGAATTAGGAGCAAACGTAATACGGTGTTCGTTGTTTTTTTCACCTTTATTGCCCTCCAAAAAATAATCTTGTCCTCGACATTTTAACATAGATATCCTAGTAGGTGCGCAATCTATCTCATAAAAAATGCCCTCGTATCATCTTTGTAGACGATACGAGAGCATAAAAGTTGCTTGAAATATATTACATTGAATAGTTCGGTGATTCTTTTGTAATTTGAACATCATGCGGGTGTGATTCACGAAGACCTGCACCTGTCATGCGGACAAACTGAGCGTTGTCACGTAAATATTCAAGGTTAGGCGCACCACAATAACCCATACCTGCTCGAATACCACCAATCAATTGATAAACTGTATCTGCTAGAGGACCTTTATAAGGAAGTCGACCTTCAATTCCCTCTGGTACTAGTTTTTTTGCATCTTCTTGGAAATAGCGATCTTTTGAACCTTTTTCCATTGCGCCAATAGATCCCATACCACGGTAAACTTTGAAGCGACGACCTTGGAAAATTTCAGTATCTCCTGGAGATTCAGAAGTACCTGCAAGAAGTGAGCCAAGCATTACGATATTACCGCCTGCTGCAAGAGCTTTTACGATGTCTCCAGAGTATTTAATACCACCATCTGCAATAATTGTTTTACCTAATTCACGCGCTACTGTAGCACAATCATAAATGGCTGTAATTTGAGGTACACCTACACCTGCAACAACTCGTGTTGTACAAATTGATCCTGGTCCAATACCAACCTTCACTACATCTGCACCAGCTTCAAATAATGCACGCGCTCCCTCTCCAGTTGCCACGTTACCAGCAATAATTTCTAATTCTGGGTATGCTTCGCGGATAGAGCGAATTGTTTGTAGTACACCCTCTGAGTGACCGTGAGCTGTATCGATTACTACGATATCCACCTGTGCTTCGACAAGCTTCTCAATGCGAATCATTGTATCTTTAGATACACCTACAGCTGCTCCTACTAATAAACGACCATGTACATCTTTTGCAGCATTCGGGAACTCAATTACTTTTTCGATATCCTTAATTGTAATTAAACCAGTTAACTTACCTTCTTCATCTACAATAGGAAGTTTTTCGATTTTATATTGTTGAAGAATCTTTTCCGCATCCTCTAAAGTCGTTCCAACAGGAGCCGTAATCAAATCTTCTTTTGTCATTACATCTTCAATTTTTAAAGAGTAGTCAGAAATAAAACGTAAATCACGATTTGTAATAATTCCTACTAGCTTTTGGTTTTCCATACTATCCACAATTGGTACACCTGAAATTCGGTATTTACCCATTAAATGTTCAGCATCAAAAACTTGGTGAGTCGGAGTTAAGAAGAATGGGTTTGTAATAACACCATTTTCAGAACGTTTTACTTTTTCAACTTGTTCCGCTTGCTCATCTATGCCCATATTTTTATGGATAATACCGATACCACCTTGACGTGCCATAGCAATAGCCATCTTAGATTCTGTAACTGTATCCATACCTGCACTGACCATTGGAATATTTAATTTAATCTTTGGTGTAAGTTGAACTGATAAATCAACATCTTTCGGTAGTACTTCTGAATGAGCTGGTACTAATAATACATCATCAAAAGTTAAACCTTCTTTGGCAAATTTAGATTCCCACATTTTCGTAACTTCCTCCTATAGTTAAAAGAATATTAATTGTAAGATTAACAACGTGTCATGCTACTGTCAAGAAACTTATAAAAGAAAGACAATTCAGATTTTTTAGTTTGTCCAAACTTATACCTAATTATTCATTTTTAAAACCATTTTTCTATATTTAATGCTGAAATATCTCTTTTTAAAATATTTTTCTGTTAAACAATCAGCTACCAAGAAAAAATTAAACATCCAAACATTATTGATAGAATTAATAGTTAGCATAATTATTTTCACTTATTTTTTCACACAATTTGAAAAAATAATAGCACTAATGGACTCATAAGAACGCTTACAATTTTATTGAAATCGTTTTCGAAAGCTAAAAATAGACAAAAAACAGCCAGCAATATGCTGACTGCTTTGTGTGCCTAGCGACGTCCTACTCTCACAGGGGGAAGCCCCCAACTACCATCGGCGCTAAAGAGCTTAACTTCCGTGTTCGGTATGGGAACGGGTGTGACCTCTTTGCCATCATCACTAGACAGTATTTAATTGAAAGATTGTTCTTTCAAAACTGGATAAACGGTTCATTGAATGTTTCAAACTTTTGGTTAAGTCCTCGATCGATTAGTATTCGTCAGCTCCATGTGTCACCACACTTCCACCTCGAACCTATCTACCTCATCGTCTTTGAGGGATCTTACTTACTTGCGTAATGGGAAATCTCATCTTGAGGGGGGCTTCATGCTTAGATGCTTTCAGCACTTATCCCGTCCACACATAGCTACCCAGCGATGCCTTTGGCAAGACAACTGGTACACCAGCGGTGTGTCCATCCCGGTCCTCTCGTACTAAGGACAGCTCCTCTCAAATTTCCTACGCCCACGACGGATAGGGACCGAACTGTCTCACGACGTTCTGAACCCAGCTCGCGTACCGCTTTAATGGGCGAACAGCCCAACCCTTGGGACCGACTACAGCCCCAGGATGCGATGAGCCGACATCGAGGTGCCAAACCTCCCCGTCGATGTGGACTCTTGGGGGAGATAAGCCTGTTATCCCCGGGGTAGCTTTTATCCGTTGAGCGATGGCCCTTCCATGCGGAACCACCGGATCACTAAGCCCGTCTTTCGACCCTGCTCGACTTGTAGGTCTCGCAGTCAAGCTCCCTTGTGCCTTTACACTCTACGAATGATTTCCAACCATTCTGAGGGAACCTTTGGGCGCCTCCGTTACCTTTTAGGAGGCGACCGCCCCAGTCAAACTGTCCGCCTGACACTGTCTCCTGCCCCGCTAAGGGGCATGGGTTAGAATTTCAATACAACCAGGGTAGTATCCCACCGACGCCTCCTTCGAAGCTGGCGCTCCGAGATCTCTGGCTCCTACCTATCCTGTACAAGTTGTACCAAAATTCAATATCAGGCTACAGTAAAGCTCCACGGGGTCTTTCCGTCCTGTCGCGGGTAACCTGCATCTTCACAGGTACTATAATTTCACCGAGTCTCTCGTTGAGACAGTGCCCAGATCGTTACGCCTTTCGTGCGGGTCGGAACTTACCCGACAAGGAATTTCGCTACCTTAGGACCGTTATAGTTACGGCCGCCGTTTACTGGGGCTTCAATTCGCAGCTTCGCTTGCGCTAACCACTCCTCTTAACCTTCCAGCACCGGGCAGGCGTCAGCCCCTATACGTCACCTTACGGTTTTGCAGAGACCTGTGTTTTTGCTAAACAGTCGCCTGGGCCTATTCACTGCGGCTCTCATGCGCTTGCACGCTCAAGAGCACCCCTTCTCCCGAAGTTACGGGGTCATTTTGCCGAGTTCCTTAACGAGAGTTCTCTCGCACACCTTAGGATTCTCTCCTCGACTACCTGTGTCGGTTTGCGGTACGGGCACCTCTCACCTCGATAGAGGCTTTTCTTGGCAGTGTGAAATCAGGAACTTCGTCCATACGGACTCGCCATCACAGCTCAACGTTACAGTGTGCGGATTTGCCTACACACACGCCTTACTGCTTGGACGCGCACAACCAACGGCGCGCTTACCCTATCCTACTGCGTCCCCCCATTTCTCAAACGGTGAGGAGGTGGTACAGGAATATCAACCTGTTGTCCATCGCCTACGCCTATCGGCCTCGGCTTAGGTCCCGACTAACCCTGAGCGGACGAGCCTTCCTCAGGAAACCTTAGTCATACGGTGGACGGGATTCTCACCCGTCTTTCGCTACTCATACCGGCATTCTCACTTCTAAGCGCTCCACCAGTCCTTCCGGTCTGACTTCAACGCACTTAGAACGCTCTCCTACCACTGACATCGTAGATGTCAATCCACAGCTTCGGTGAATCGTTTAGCCCCGATACATTTTCGGCGCAGCGTCACTCGACCAGTGAGCTATTACGCACTCTTTAAATGATGGCTGCTTCTAAGCCAACATCCTGGTTGTCTGTGCAACGCCACATCCTTTTCCACTTAACGATTACTTTGGGACCTTAGCTGGTGGTCTGGGCTGTTTCCCTTTTGACTACGGATCTTATCACTCGCAGTCTGACTCCCGTGTATAAATATCTGGCATTCGGAGTTTGTCTGAATTCGGTAAACCGGGATGGCCCCCTAGTCCAAACAGTGCTCTACCTCCAGTATTCTCATCACGAGGCTAGCCCTAAAGCTATTTCGGAGAGAACCAGCTATCTCCAAGTTCGATTGGAATTTCTCCGCTACCCACACCTCATCCCCGCACTTTTCAACGTGCGTGGGTTCGGGCCTCCAGTAAGTGTTACCTCACCTTCACCCTGGACATGGGTAGATCACCTGGTTTCGGGTCTACGACCACGTACTAATTCGCCCTATTCAGACTCGCTTTCGCTGCGGCTCCGCCTTCTAAAGCTTAACCTCGCACGTAATCGTAACTCGCCGGTTCATTCTACAAAAGGCACGCTATCACCCATTAACGGGCTCTAACTACTTGTAGGCACACGGTTTCAGGATCTCTTTCACTCCCCTTCCGGGGTGCTTTTCACCTTTCCCTCACGGTACTGGTTCACTATCGGTCACTAGGTAGTATTTAGCCTTGGGAGATGGTCCTCCCGGATTCCGACGGAATTTCACGTGTTCCGCCGTACTCAGGATCCACTCTGGAGGGAACGAACTTTCGACTACAGGGCTTTTACCTGCTCTGGCGGACCTTTCCAAGTCGCTTCATCTAACTCATTCCTTTGTAACTCCGTATAGAGTGTCCTACAACCCCAAGAGGCAAGCCTCTTGGTTTGGGCTCTTCCCGTTTCGCTCGCCGCTACTCAGGGAATCGATTTTTCTTTCTCTTCCTCCAGGTACTTAGATGTTTCAGTTCCCTGGGTCTGCCTTCAAGACGCTATGTATTCACGTCAAGATACTACGCGATTAAACGTAGTGGGTTCCCCCATTCGGAAATCTCCGGATCAAAGCTCACTTACAGCTCCCCGAAGCATATCGGTGTTAGTGCCGTCCTTCTTCGGCTCCTAGTGCCAAGGCATTCGCCGTGCGCCCTTAATAACTTAACCTAGTTATTAAGCCTATAAAAAACTTAAAAAAATAAATGTGTTTGTTACAATTTCAATGTCGTTTTATCCAGTTTTCAAAGAACAAATTCACTACCTGTTTCTACTTCTTCGCAAATTTGCGACGAAAGCGTAGCGACAGGAGCACAGTTTTGAAGTATTTCATCGTAATGATGAACCTTCAAAACTGAACGCAAAACGTAATCTTACAAACCCAAGGTTTGTATTCCGAAAATATCCTTAGAAAGGAGGTGATCCAGCCGCACCTTCCGATACGGCTACCTTGTTACGACTTCACCCCAATCATCTATCCCACCTTCGGCGGCTGGCTCCAAAAGGTTACCTCACCGACTTCGGGTGTTACAAACTCTCGTGGTGTGACGGGCGGTGTGTACAAGGCCCGGGAACGTATTCACCGCGGCATGCTGATCCGCGATTACTAGCGATTCCGGCTTCATGTAGGCGAGTTGCAGCCTACAATCCGAACTGAGAACGACTTTATCGGATTAGCTCCCTCTCGCGAGTTGGCAACCGTTTGTATCGTCCATTGTAGCACGTGTGTAGCCCAGGTCATAAGGGGCATGATGATTTGACGTCATCCCCACCTTCCTCCGGTTTGTCACCGGCAGTCACCTTAGAGTGCCCAACTAAATGATGGCAACTAAGATCAAGGGTTGCGCTCGTTGCGGGACTTAACCCAACATCTCACGACACGAGCTGACGACAACCATGCACCACCTGTCACCGTTGTCCCCGAAGGGAAAACCATATCTCTACAGTGGTCAACGGGATGTCAAGACCTGGTAAGGTTCTTCGCGTTGCTTCGAATTAAACCACATGCTCCACCGCTTGTGCGGGCCCCCGTCAATTCCTTTGAGTTTCAGTCTTGCGACCGTACTCCCCAGGCGGAGTGCTTAATGCGTTAGCTGCAGCACTAAGGGGCGGAAACCCCCTAACACTTAGCACTCATCGTTTACGGCGTGGACTACCAGGGTATCTAATCCTGTTTGCTCCCCACGCTTTCGCGCCTCAGTGTCAGTTACAGACCAGATAGTCGCCTTCGCCACTGGTGTTCCTCCAAATCTCTACGCATTTCACCGCTACACTTGGAATTCCACTATCCTCTTCTGCACTCAAGTCTCCCAGTTTCCAATGACCCTCCACGGTTGAGCCGTGGGCTTTCACATCAGACTTAAGAAACCACCTGCGCGCGCTTTACGCCCAATAATTCCGGACAACGCTTGCCACCTACGTATTACCGCGGCTGCTGGCACGTAGTTAGCCGTGGCTTTCTAATAAGGTACCGTCAAGGTACAGCCAGTTACTACTGTACTTGTTCTTCCCTTACAACAGAGTTTTACGAACCGAAATCCTTCTTCACTCACGCGGCGTTGCTCCATCAGGCTTTCGCCCATTGTGGAAGATTCCCTACTGCTGCCTCCCGTAGGAGTCTGGGCCGTGTCTCAGTCCCAGTGTGGCCGATCACCCTCTCAGGTCGGCTACGCATCGTTGCCTTGGTGAGCCGTTACCTCACCAACTAGCTAATGCGCCGCGGGCCCATCCTATAGCGACAGCCGAAACCGTCTTTCAGTATTGTCCCATGAGGGACAAAAGATTATTCGGTATTAGCCCCGGTTTCCCGGAGTTATCCCAAACTATAGGGTAGGTTGCCCACGTGTTACTCACCCGTCCGCCGCTAACGTCAAAGGAGCAAGCTCCTTCTCTGTTCGCTCGACTTGCATGTATTAGGCACGCCGCCAGCGTTCGTCCTGAGCCAGGATCAAACTCTCCATAAAAGAAATTTGATTAGCTCAAATTGTTTTGCTGGCATCAATTTTGATGTCCAAAATTTTGTTTCGTTCACTAACAAAGTTAGCTAGTAAAAACTATATTGATTACGTTTTGCTTGTTCAGTTTTCAAGGTTCATTTGCGCTAACTGTTTTTAAAAGAGTTAACTTTTATATAATAACATGTTTCTAAAATAATGTCAAACATTTTTTTGTTTTTATTTTTTAGTTACATGTTGTAACAGCAACTTTTATATAATAACATCTAGTTTTTGAAACGTCAACTGGTTTTATTATTTTTTTTAAAAAAACTATATTCTAAACCTCGGCCAAGTTTTTAAAAATTGAATAGTACGATTTCTACCTATCTCTAACAACGTTTCCTTTGTCTCTTCATTTAAATCAAATTGGGTAGCACTATAATCATCTACTGGAATAAAAACAATATCCCTTTCGTGTCTTCTTGAAATATATCTTTCATCATGAGCCCCTTTCATAGTAGCAAATAACGCTTCAAATAAATTCAAGCCATTCTTTATCTCTTGTGGGCATTGTTCTTCACTACTTCTACTTAGTTTAAGACCAAGTACAGGTCGCTTTTTACGCCCTTCTTTGTCATCAAATATCCATAAAGGGAAATTACTTAGTACGCCTCCATCAACAATGACTGATTCCCCCCTTCCTGTTTTCAATGTGACTGGTTCAAAAAAGAATGGAATGCCACAACTCATACGTAATGCACAAGCAACAGAAAAATTATTGGCATCAATTTGATATTTGTGTAAATCATCTGGTAAAACAATAATTCTTCCATTCGATAAATCGGATGCTACTAATTTTAATGAACCTTTAGGTAAATCCGAAAAAGTATAAACCCCCTTATCCGCTAATTTTTGAAAAAACCATTTTTCTAATGCTTTCCCTTTATACAAACCTAAATGGTTATAAACATTTATCCATTTCATAAACGGGAATGGTAGAAATGTTTTTCGAGGATCTAATAATGAAGGTACATCTAACTCTTCAAGTATACATTCAATTTCCTTTCCACTATAACCAGCAGCAATAAAAGCAGCTAAAATTGCTCCAGCACTTGTTCCTGCAACTCGTTTAAAATGAAAATTTTCAGCTTCTAATACTTGATACGCTCCAACCAAAGCAAAGCCTTTCAATCCTCCACCAGAAAAAACCCCATCAATCCACAAAATTCCCTCTCCTTTTTTAAGTAATCGTTATATTATAGAAAATTATCAAAGTGATTAGAACTTTAAAAAATGAATTTTGTCGAACTAACGGGCTTATTAGATTGTTTACGTAATCATTAAAAATACATAATAAAAAATAGAACGCCTGCCAGCATAAATCTCAATCCTAAATAAATAAGTAATACTTCAATATCTGCATGTATTCTATTAATGTTCTCATATAGAATATTCAAACCTCCAGCTTTCAAGCCCGTCTTAAGTAACTTATTTGTTTCATAATTAAAACATGCCATACAGTCACTAGAATGCCCTTAACGGGCTTTGAAATTGCAAAAATAGTATATTGCCAGCATCTACACTTTCTAATTCTTCTATTGATACTTTGTTAAAATTTAAAATGCTTGATAATGAATTATGATTTTCCATTTTAAAAAAATAACGAGAACCTATAAAAATAATAGATTCTCGTAATTGCTCAAAATAAAAAAAACAGCCAGCAATATGCTGACTGCTTTGTGTGCCTAGCGACGTCCTACTCTCACAGGGGGAAGCCCCCAACTACCATCGGCGCTAAAGAGCTTAACTTCCGTGTTCGGTATGGGAACGGGTGTGACCTCTTTGCCATCATCACTAGACAGTATTTAATTGAAAGATTGTTCTTTCAAAACTGGATAAACGGTTCATTGAATGTTTCAAACTTTTGGTTAAGTCCTCGATCGATTAGTATTCGTCAGCTCCATGTGTCACCACACTTCCACCTCGAACCTATCTACCTCATCGTCTTTGAGGGATCTTACTTACTTGCGTAATGGGAAATCTCATCTTGAGGGGGGCTTCATGCTTAGATGCTTTCAGCACTTATCCCGTCCACACATAGCTACCCAGCGATGCCTTTGGCAAGACAACTGGTACACCAGCGGTGTGTCCATCCCGGTCCTCTCGTACTAAGGACAGCTCCTCTCAAATTTCCTACGCCCACGACGGATAGGGACCGAACTGTCTCACGACGTTCTGAACCCAGCTCGCGTACCGCTTTAATGGGCGAACAGCCCAACCCTTGGGACCGACTACAGCCCCAGGATGCGATGAGCCGACATCGAGGTGCCAAACCTCCCCGTCGATGTGGACTCTTGGGGGAGATAAGCCTGTTATCCCCGGGGTAGCTTTTATCCGTTGAGCGATGGCCCTTCCATGCGGAACCACCGGATCACTAAGCCCGTCTTTCGACCCTGCTCGACTTGTAGGTCTCGCAGTCAAGCTCCCTTGTGCCTTTACACTCTACGAATGATTTCCAACCATTCTGAGGGAACCTTTGGGCGCCTCCGTTACCTTTTAGGAGGCGACCGCCCCAGTCAAACTGTCCGCCTGACACTGTCTCCTGCCCCGCTAAGGGGCATGGGTTAGAATTTCAATACAACCAGGGTAGTATCCCACCGACGCCTCCTTCGAAGCTGGCGCTCCGAGATCTCTGGCTCCTACCTATCCTGTACAAGTTGTACCAAAATTCAATATCAGGCTACAGTAAAGCTCCACGGGGTCTTTCCGTCCTGTCGCGGGTAACCTGCATCTTCACAGGTACTATAATTTCACCGAGTCTCTCGTTGAGACAGTGCCCAGATCGTTACGCCTTTCGTGCGGGTCGGAACTTACCCGACAAGGAATTTCGCTACCTTAGGACCGTTATAGTTACGGCCGCCGTTTACTGGGGCTTCAATTCGCAGCTTCGCTTGCGCTAACCACTCCTCTTAACCTTCCAGCACCGGGCAGGCGTCAGCCCCTATACGTCACCTTACGGTTTTGCAGAGACCTGTGTTTTTGCTAAACAGTCGCCTGGGCCTATTCACTGCGGCTCTCATGCGCTTGCACGCTCAAGAGCACCCCTTCTCCCGAAGTTACGGGGTCATTTTGCCGAGTTCCTTAACGAGAGTTCTCTCGCACACCTTAGGATTCTCTCCTCGACTACCTGTGTCGGTTTGCGGTACGGGCACCTCTCACCTCGATAGAGGCTTTTCTTGGCAGTGTGAAATCAGGAACTTCGTCCATACGGACTCGCCATCACAGCTCAACGTTACAGTGTGCGGATTTGCCTACACACACGCCTTACTGCTTGGACGC